>NZ_NOIO01000032.1:0-62188 GCF_014596605.1 Pseudomonas sp. PSB11 | reverse complement strand
AGCGTTGGAACCACCTGATCCCATCCCGAACTCAGAAGTGAAACGATGCATCGCCGATGGTAGTGTGGGGTTTCCCCATGTGAGAGTAGGTCATCGTCAAGATTAAATTCCAAAACCCCTATCTGCGTATGCAGGTAGGGGTTTTGTCTTTGTGGCCATCGCTAACCCTCCTGTAGGAGCGAGCCTGTCGAATCGTCGCACCGTCGCGATGGACGTCAACGATGACGCGGGAAGCCTGGCACCCCGCGGCGTTCTCAAGTTCATCATCGAAACGCCGCCCGGAGCATGCTCGCTCCTAAAAATGAAGCCAACCGCCTTCAATGTTAAAGTCGTCCCTCGATTTGCGCTTTCCAAGGAAGCCTTTATGCCGGACGCAACGTCCCTCAGTGCTGGTTTTATGGTGGTTCACGGCAATCGCCTGGACGAGTTACGCAGCCTGGTGGTGAGCTGGATGCGGCGCTACCCGCTGGCCCCCCTGGAAAATGAAATCGCCTTGGTGCAGAGCAACGGCATAGCGCAATGGCTTAAGCTGGCACTCGCCGAAGATCCTGAAGACGATGACATGGGCGGCTGCGGGATCGCCGCCGCCATCGATGTGCAATTGCCCGGCAGTTTCATGTGGCAGCTCTACCGGATGGTCCTGGGTCGCGACGAGATCCCGGCCAAGTCGCTGCTGGATAAAGCCCCCCTGACCTGGCGCCTGATGCGTCTGCTGCCGCAGTTGATCAATCAGCCACACTTCGAGCCGCTCCAGCGTTTTCTCACCCATGACCCCGATTTGCGCAAACGCTATCAACTGGCTGAGCGACTGGCGGATCTGTTCGACCAGTACCAGGTGTACCGCGCCGATTGGCTCGAAGACTGGGCGCAAGGTCGTCACCAGTTACGTAACGGCAGGGGCGAAGCCAAGCTGTTGACTGCTGCCAATGCCTGGCAGGCAGAGTTGTGGCGTGCACTGTTGCTGGATGTCGGTGAAGAAGGGATGGCGCAAAGCCGGGCCGGCGTGCATCAGCGGTTTATCGAACGCATCAACAGTCTCGACGTGGCTCCGAGTGGATTACCGTCACGGGTCATCGTATTCGGCATTTCCTCGCTGCCCGCTCAAGCCCTCGAGGCCCTGGCCGGATTGGCTCGGTTCAGCCAGGTGCTGCTGTGCGTGCACAACCCCTGTCGTCACCATTGGGCAGACATCGTCGCCGACAAAGACTTGCTACGTCATCAATACAAACGGCAGGCACGCAAAAGTGGCATGCCGGGCGTTCTCGATCCGCAAACCCTGCATCAACACGCGCATCCCTTACTGGCTGCATGGGGCAAGCAGGGACGGGACTACATCAACCTGCTCGACAGCTACGACGATCCCAACAGCTATCGATCGGCGTTTCGTGACGGGCGCATCGACCTGTTCAGTGAAAGCCAACCCCTGCACATGCTCAACCAGTTGCAAGACGACATCCTTGAGTTGCGTCCATTGGGCGAAACCCGTGAATACTGGCCGGCCGTGGATCTACAGAAAGACTCGTCGATCCGCTTCCACATTGCCCACAGCGCCCAGCGCGAAGTGGAGATCCTGCACGATCAGTTGCTCGCGCGCTTCAGCGCCGATCCGCTTCTACGTCCCCGGGATGTGATTGTCATGGTCCCGGACATCGACGCCTATGCCCCGCATATTCGCGCGGTGTTCGGCCAGCTTGAGCGCCACGATCCGCGCTTCATACCCTTCACCCTCGCGGACCAAGGACAGCGCGGCCGTGACCCGCTGTTGATCGCGGTGGAGCATCTGCTCAAGCTGCCAGACAGCCGTTTCCCGGTCAGCGAGATTCTCGACCTGCTGGACGTCCCGGCGCTACGGGAGCGCTTCGGCGTGGAGGAACGTGACCTGCCGACCCTGCATCGCTGGATCGAAGGGGCGGGAATCCGCTGGGGGATGAACGCCGAGCAGCGCGCAGGCCTGGGGCTGCCCGAGGCATTGGAGCAAAACAGTTGGCGTTTTGGCCTGCGGCGCATGTTGCTCGGGTATGCCGTAGGCAGTTCCGGTGCCTGTGGCGGCATCGAACCCTACGACGAGATCGGTGGTCTGGATGCCGCGCTCATAGGCCCGCTGGTTGCGCTACTGGACGCACTGGAAATTGCCCACCACGAGCTCTCTCAACCGGCATCGCCGCAGCAATGGAGCCTGCGCTTGCAGGCATTGGTGGCACTGTTCTTCCAGGCCAGTAATGAGCACGACGAGTATTTGTTGACGCAGCTGGAAACGTTACGCGAAACCTGGCTGGAAAACTGTGAGTCAGTTGGCTTGCACGACGATCTACCGCTGACCGTCGTCCGTGAAGCCTGGTTGGCCGGTCTCGATCAGGGGCGATTGTCCCAGCGTTTTCTGGCTGGAGCGGTCAACTTCTGTACCTTGATGCCCATGCGCGCGATTCCGTTCAAACTGGTGTGCCTGCTGGGGATGAACGATGGTGATTACCCGCGGGCACAGCCGCCACTGGACTTCGACCTCATGGGCAGCGACTACCGGCCTGGCGATCGCTCGCGGCGTGAGGACGACCGCTATTTGCTGCTGGAAGCATTGTTGTCGGCGCGCGATCAACTCTACATAAGCTGGGTCGGTCGCAGCATTCGCGATAACAGCGAGCGCCCGGCATCGGTGCTGATCGGCCAGCTCCGTGACCACCTGGCCAGCGGTTGGCGATTGGCCGATGCCGAGCAAGGCTTGCTTGAGGCCATGACCCAGGAGCATCCGCTGCAACCCTTCAGTGCCCGTTACTTCCACCAGGGAGATGCCCTGTTCAGCTATGCCAGCGAGTGGCAGGTGCTTCACCAAGACGGCGGGCATGCGCCCGGCCATGAGATGCTCGATGCCCACGTCCAGGAAGAGCCGCTGAGTCTGGGGCAGTTGCAGGATTTCCTGCGCAACCCGGTGCGACACTTCTTCAGTCAGCGATTGAAGGTGTTCTTTGAAGCTGCAGAAGCGCCTTTGGCCGATGAAGAACCCTTTGTCCTCGATGCCTTGCAACGCTATGGCCTGAGCGACAGTTTGCTCGGCGCGGCGTTGGCAGACCTGGAAAATACCGAGCAGGTGCTGGAGGCGCAGGCCAGTCGCCTGCAAAACAGTGGGCTGCTGCCCATGGCAGGATTTGGCGAATGCCTGCAACGCGAGTTGATCGAACCCTTGCCGGATCTGCTTGCGCGTTATCAACAGCTCCTGGCGTTATGGCCAACACCCCTGAGCAGTGCCCTGCCAGTCAATCTGCAAGTGGACGACCTGCGTATCGAGGGCTGGCTCAGTGGCCTGCATCAACGGGCAGACGGGGGCTTGCTGGCAGTCACGACGATCCCCAACAGCATTGGTTCGATCAAGACCCGCAAGTGGCATCGGCTGACACGACCGTGGGTCAATCATCTGGTGGCGTGCGCCAGCGGCATGCCGATGACCACGGCCTTGGTCGCCAGTGATGACAGCCTGCTGCTCGACCCGATTGCACAGGAGAGTGCCTTGCGAACCCTGGCCGATCTGTTACTGGCCTGGCAATCCGGAATGCGCCAACCCCTGCCGATAGCGGTCAAGACCGCCTTTACATGGCTCGGGCAGACCGACCCGGCCAAAGCCCAGGCAGCGGCCCGCAAGGCCTATGAGGGCGACGGCTTGACCACTGACGGCGAGCGCCGCGAAAGCATGGCGCTGGCCCGTCAGTTCGCCGATTACGACGCCCTGGTCGCCGACGAGACATTCGTCGATTGGTGCGATGCCTTGTATCGACCACTGCTAGAGGCTCCTTGGCGCTCAGTGTCCAGTGAGGAAGCCCGCCCATGACCACCCAGACACCCTTGGCCCTGGCGTTCCCGCTGCGAGGCAGTCAACTGATCGAAGCCAGCGCCGGGACCGGCAAGACCTTTACCATTTCCGCACTCTACCTGCGCCTGGTTCTGGGGCACGGTGGCGAATCCAGCGATGGACAGCACACGGGTTTCGGTCGTGAACTGCTGCCGCCACAGATCCTCGTGGTGACCTTTACCGATGCCGCCACCAAAGAGCTGCGCGAACGCATCCGTACGCGACTGGCAGAAGCCGCACGGTTTTTCCGCGACGAAACGCCGGCCCCCGACGCACTGATCAACCAGCTGCGGCAAGAGTACGCGCCGGAACAGTGGCCCGGCTGCGCCAACCGCCTGGACATCGCCGCGCAATGGATGGATGAGGCGGCCGTGTCGACCATCCACAGTTGGTGCCAGCGCATGTTGCGCGAGCACGCTTTCGACAGCGGTAGCCTGTTCACTCAGACTTTGGAAACCGATCACAGCGATCTGCTGGGGGAAGTGCTGCGCGATTACTGGCGCTTGTTCTGTTATCCGATGCAGGGCGATGCGTTGAACTGGGTGCGCAGCAATTGGGGCGGTCCGGCCGCCTTGTTGCCGCGGATCCGCGGGTTGTTCGCCAGCGCGCGTGACACCCTCGCCGGTAAGGAGCCGGCGCAATTGATCACTGAGTGCCTGCAGGAGCGGCGAGCCGCCTTGCTTGAGCTGAAGATGCCGTGGCGCCAGTGGGCCGACGAGTTGCTGGCCCTGTGTCACGAAGGTGTCGCCAGCAAGAGTGTCGACGGGCGCAAGATGCAGGCGCGGTATTTCGAGCCCTGGTTCGAGAAAATCAAAGCCTGGGCCGAAGACGAGTCCCTTGAGCAACTGGACATCGGTACCGGCTTCACGCGCCTGACCCCTGACGGCATGGCAGAAGCCTGGAAGAAAGGCGCCGCGCCGGATCATCCGGGCCTGGACGCCATGCCCGCGCTCAAGGCCTGTCTTGATGGCTTGCCGACGCCCGATGCGGCCGTACTGCAACACGCTGCCCATTGGGTGGGGGCGCGTTTCGAAGAGGAAAAGCGCCGTCGTGCGGAAATGGGCTTCGACGACATGTTGCTGCGCCTGGACGCGGCGCTGCAAAGCGATGGTGGCGAGCGACTGGCGAGCTTGATCCGCGAACAGTTCCCGGTGGCATTGATCGACGAATTCCAGGACACCGACCCGGTGCAGTACCGGATCTTCGAGAGCATCTACCGCATTGAAGACAACAGCCCCGACAGCGGGCTGTTCCTGATCGGCGACCCGAAGCAGGCGATCTACGCCTTCCGCGGCGCTGATATCTATACCTACTTGCGGGCCCGTCAGGCGACCACAGGCCGCCTGCACACCCTGGGCACCAACTTCCGTTCGAGCCATGGCATGGTCGGTGCCGTGAATCACGTGTTCGACTATGCCGAGTCTCGCGAGTCCGGGCGCGGGGCGTTCCTGTTCCGGGAAAACAATGGCGACAACCCGGTGCCCTTCCAGCCTGTCGAGTCCCAGGGGCGCAAGGAAGTCCTGCGCATCGATGATCAGGCAGTACCGGCGTTGAACATCTGGCACCTGTGCGCCGAGCAGCCGTTGTCCGGTGCGGTTTATCGCCAACAACTGGCCGCCGCCTGTGCCAGCGAAATCACCGCCTTGCTCAACGGCGGACAACAAGGGGTTGCGGGCTTCGTGCGCGATGACCAGCCGCTCAGAGGCTTGATGCCTGCGGACATTGCCATCCTCGTGCGTGATGGCAAGGAAGCGCAGGCGGTGCGTACCGAGCTCGCCAACCGAGGCGTGCGTAGCGTTTATCTGTCGGACAAGGATTCGGTGTTCGCCGCGCAGGAAGCCCATGACGTGCTGACCTGGCTCAAGGCCTGCGCCGAGCCGGACGTCGAGCGGCCACTGCGCGCGGCACTGGCCAGCATCACATTGAATCTGTCGTTGGTCGAGCTGGAGCAATTGAACCAGGACGAACTGGCCTGGGAAGCGCGGGTCATGCAGTTTCGCCGCTATCGCGAGATTTGGCGCAAGCATGGCGTGTTGCCAATGCTGCGACGCTTGCTGCATGACTTCAAGCTGCCCCAGGCATTGATAGCGCGCAGCGATGGCGAGCGGGTCCTGACCAATCTGCTGCACCTGTCCGAGTTGCTGCAACAGGCGGCCGCCGAACTTGATGGCGAGCAGGCATTGATCCGGCATTTGTCCGAGCACCTGGCGTTGTCGGGCCAGGCGGGTGAAGAGCAGATCCTGCGTCTGGAAAGCGACGAGCAACTGGTCAAGGTCGTGACCATCCACAAGTCCAAGGGGCTGGAGTACCCTTTGGTGTTCCTGCCGTTCATTTGCTCGGCGAAACCGGTGGATGGCAGTCGTCTGCCGTTGCATTACCACGATGTCGCAGGCAAGGCCCAAGTGACCTTGAACCCCACGGCCGAATTGATCGCCCTGGCCGATGATGAGCGCCTGGCTGAAGACCTGCGCCTGTTGTATGTGGCCCTGACCCGGGCGCAACATGCCTGCTGGCTGGGCGTGGCGGATCTCAAGCGCGGCAATAACAACAGCTCGGTGCTGCACCTGTCGGCGCTGGGGTATCTGTTGGGCGGCGGTGCTTGCTTGAACGAGTCGGCGGGCTTGCAGGCCTGGTTGCGAGACCTGCAACAGGGCTGTCCGGCGATTGGTCTTGAACAAATGCCTGAAGCCTCCCGCGAGCACTACCATCCACCGCAGAACACCGCTGCGTTGCTGGCACCGTTGACCGTGCAACGCAAGGCCAGTGAAAACTGGTGGATTGCCTCTTACAGCGCCTTGCGCATCGGCGACAGCCTGAGCATCGGCAGTGACCAGGCGCCCGAAAGTGCACAGGCACAGAAACTCTTCGACGACGAACGTCTTGACCCGCATACCCCTCGAGAGATGGTGGCCGGCGGTGCCGATATCCATCGATTCCCCCGTGGCCCGAACCCGGGCACCTTTCTCCATGGGTTGCTCGAATGGGCCGGCAACGAAGGTTTTGCCGTCACCGGGCAAGCCGTGGAAGATGCGATTGCCCGTCGCTGCAATCGCCGTGGCTGGGAAGGCTGGATCAGCACGCTGAGTGAATGGCTGCAGCACCTGCTCAAGTCGCCGTTGCCGCTGGGCAGCGGCGAGGCACCGGTGGTATTCGGGCAGTTGACCCAGTACCGGGTCGAAATGGAGTTCTGGTTCGCCAGCCACAAGGTCGATGTGCTCAAGCTCGATGCGCTGGTGTGTCAATACACCCACAACGGTGTGCCTCGGGTGGCCGCCGAGTCGGTGTTGCTCAACGGCATGTTCAAGGGCTTCATCGACCTGACGTTCGAGCATGACGGCCGCTATTACGTCGCCGACTACAAATCCAACTGGCTCGGCGTCGACGACGCGGCCTATACCGCGCAGGCCATGGAGCAGTCGATTCTCGACAACCGCTACGACCTGCAATACGTGTTGTACCTGCTGGCCCTGCACCGCCAGCTCAAGGCCCGGCTTGCCGATTACGATTACGACCGGCATGTCGGAGGCGCGCTGTACCTGTTCCTGCGCGGTACCCGTGCGCCAAGCCAGGGCGTGTATTTTGCCCGCCCACCCAAGGTGCTGATCGAGCAACTGGACCGCCTGTTTCAGGGCAAGCCGCAGCCCAGGGTCGAACCCGCCTGGGAACAGGGAGAACTGCTATGAACCGCACCTTCGCCAATGTGCTGTCGACGCCATTGAGTGCCGACAGCCTGGCGCAACTCAGCCCTTTGACGTGTGCCGAAGACTTGTTGCTGCTGCTCACGCGTTGGGTCGAGCGCGGCTGGTTGCGAGCACTGGACAAGGCCTTCGTCGGTTTTCTTCACGAACTGGCTCCGAACGATGATCCGCTGGTACTGCTGGCGGCGGCATTGACCAGTCACCAGTTGGGTCATGGGCATGTGTGCCTGGACCTGTTCGAAACCCTCAAGGAGCCGGACTTTGCCCTGTCGCTGCCCCCGGAAGGCGACCTGCAAGGTGGCGCGATGTTGCTGCCATCGCAACTGCTGGAAGGGCTGGATGGCGCCCACTGGTGCAAGGTGCTGGCCGCCAGCAGCCTGGTTGCATTGGCGGCGGACGAGCGCGACAGCGTGCATCAGCGGCCTCTGGTGTTGGCCGGCAAGCGCCTGTACCTGCGACGCTACTGGACCTACGAACGACGTATCGACAATGCGTTGCGCGAGCGCCTGGCGGTGCACGAGAGTGCACCGGGGGACTTGTTGCAGCGCCTGACGGGGCTATTCGGTCCGGCCAGGCCCGGTGAGGTCGTCGACTGGCAAAAACTCGCTTGCGCCCTGGCGACTCGCAGCGCTTTCAGTATCGTCACCGGCGGTCCGGGAACCGGCAAGACCACCACGGTGGTGCGCTTGCTCGCCTTACTCCAGGCCCCGGCCGTAGAGGCGGGCAAGCCGCTGCGCATTCGTCTTGCGGCGCCAACCGGCAAGGCGGCGGCGCGGCTGACCGAGTCCATCAGCGCACAAGTGCGAACGCTGAAAGTCACTGAAGCCATCCGCGAGAAAATCCCCTCTGACGTCACCACCGTGCACCGCCTGCTCGGCAGCCGCCCGGGGACGCGACATTTCCGTCACCACGCCGGCAATCACTTGCCGCTGGATGTACTGGTGGTGGACGAAGCGTCGATGATCGACCTGGAAATGATGGCCAACCTGCTCGATGCGCTGCCGGCCCATGCCCGCCTGGTGCTGTTGGGTGACAAGGACCAACTGGCGTCGGTGGAGGCCGGTGCCGTGCTGGGCGATCTGTGTCGCGACGCCGAAGCGGGCTGGTATAGCCCACACACTCGACAATGGCTGCAAACCGTCAGTGGCGAAAGCCTGGCAGACAGTGGGCTGCAGGAAGACACCCAGGGCACCCATCCGCTGGCCCAGCAAGTGGTGATGTTGCGCCACTCGCGGCGTTTCGGCGAAGGCAGCGGCATTGGCCAGTTGGCTCGTTGGGTGAACCAGCAACAGCCCGCGCAAGCCCGCAAGTTGCTGGCGGCGCGAAGCCACGACGATGTGTTCAGCCTGTCCCTGCGCAATGAACAGGATCGGGCGCTGGAGCGCCTGCTGCTCGAAGGTCATGGTGAGGGGCCGCAAGGCTACCGCTATTACTTGAACCTGCTGCGCAACCAGCGTCCAGCGCTCGATTGTCCCCTGGAAGATGCGCGCTGGACCGATTGGGCCCGGCAGGTCCTGCAAGCGTTCGACGCCTTCCAGTTGTTGTGCGCAGTGCGCAAAGGCCCGTGGGGCGTGGAAGGCTTGAACCAGCGGGTGACCGACGCCTTGTTGAAGGCACGGCTGATCGACAGCGACCAGCAGTGGTACGAAGGCCGCCCGGTGCTGATGACCCGCAACGATTACGGTCTGGGCTTGATGAATGGCGACATCGGCATTGCCCTCAAGCTTCCCGAGCGCGAGGGGCCCGAGGCCGGGAAACCGGTGCTGCGAGTCGCGTTCCCGAGGAACGACGGCCAGGGCGGCGTGCGTTTTGTGTTGCCCAGTCGCCTCAATGATGTCGAAACCGTGTACGCCATGACCGTGCACAAATCCCAGGGCTCGGAATTCGCCCACACTGCGTTGATCCTGCCCGATGCCCTGAACCCGGTGCTCACCAAGGAGCTGATCTATACCGGCATCACCCGGGCCAAGGATTGGTTCACATTGATCGAACCTCGGGCTGGCGTCTTCGAAGAGGCGGTGCGACGTCGGGTCAAACGCTTGAGCGGGCTGATGCTGGAACTCAAGGAGGCGAGCGCCTGACAGCGCTCGCAGCGCATCTGCCAAAAAGTGGGCGTTGCACTTCACGCCATGAAAGCAACGTCAAAAAAACAGTTATTTAGCCAAATGCTCGCGACAAAATTTTATCATGGCGTGAAGTGTAAAGCGCAAAAGCTGGCCTAGACTTCAGGCTTGAATGGTCTGGCTTCATGAGATTTTCACTGCTACGACTATTGGGTTTTTATATCCAAAGAGCGAATGCCAATATGAGTGATAGTTCCGTAGCAGGCTCTCGATTAAACGTACTTGATGGATGGCGCGGAATAAGTATCTTGCTGGTACTGGCGTGTCACCTGCTACCACTTGGCCCAAAGTTTTTGCAGTTGAATTCTGCTGCAGGCGTCATGGGCATGGCTATATTTTTTACCTTGTCGGGTTTCCTGATCACAAGTTTTCTGCTCAATAACGACAGCGTCATTGATTTTCTGATTCGCAGGTTCTTTCGCATTGTGCCTCTTGCCTGGCTGTACATGGCAATTGTCTTGCCTATCATGAGCAGCCCTCCGGATTACTACATCGCAAACTTTTTGTTCTTTGCCAACTGGCCACCCATGTGGCTTGGCGAGGTAAACGGCCATTTATGGAGTTTGTGCATGGAGGTCCAGTTTTATGTGGCCATCGCCTTGCTGGTAGTCATGATGAGGAAAAGGTGGATGGTGCTCATCCCTTTTCTTGCCATCGCCGTCACAACCTATCGAGTCATGAATGATGCCCATGTCGTCATCAATACCTATTACCGCATTGATGAAATACTGTCTGGTTGCATACTGGCGCTGATCTATCACAAAAGACTGGGTAATAATCTTGTGAAGGCGCCGGCACAAATGCTGGTCGTGCAAATGGCTTTATTCGCCTTGTTTGTCGTGTCCAGTCATCCCGACGGTGGTTTCATGAACTACTTGCGCCCTTACATTGCCGCCGCAATGGTCGGGAGTACGCTGCTCAATGGCCGGACATTCATTGCCCATGTTCTGAACAACCGCATTCTGTTTTATATCGCCACCATCTCCTACGCGCTCTACGTTGTACATCCGCTGCTGGCGCATACCTGGCTGGGTAGCGGGGATACCATCGTTAAATATCTGAAGCGTCCGTTGTTGTTCGCCGCCATTTTCATCACCGCGCATATCTCAACCTTCTATTACGAAAAATGGTGGATAGCGTTCGGCAAGACATTGTCCAGGAAAGTGGCTGGCCGCCAACCGGTTACAACCTGAACGTTCTTGAACATCCTCAGTCGGCGAACAGCATCTGCCGACTGTCCCCCATCAACAGCGCCTGGTTCTGCTCGGTCACCGCGCGGATGTAATCCCACAACAGGGTAATCCGCTTGAGCTTCCTCAGATCCTCCCGACAGTACATCCAGAATTGCCGGGTGATGTTGATTTCCTGCGGCAACACCGGCAACAACCGTGGGTCCTGGGCTGCCAGGAAGCACGGCAGGATAGCCAGTGATCGCCCTTGTTGCGCGGCCACGAACTGCGCGATCACGCTGGTGCTGCGCAGATTGGCGCTGGCGCCGGGGAGCACGTTGGCCAGGTACAGCAGCTCGGAGCTGAACGCCAGGTCGTCGACATAACTGATGAACGAATGCTTGCCCAAGTCGGCCGGGCGGCGGATTGCCGGGTGCTTGTCGAGGTATTGCTGCGTCGCATACAGCTGCAGGCGGTAGTCCGTCAGCTTGCAGCAGACATAGGGGCCGTGTTCCGGGCGCTCCAGGGCGATGACGATGTCGGCCTCGCGCTTGGACAGGCTGATGAAGTGCGGCAGCGGCAGGATGTCCACTGAGATCGCCGGGTAGGCGTCGACGAAGTGACTCAGTTGCGGGGTAATGAAAAAGCTGCCGAACCCTTCGGTGCAGCCCATGCGTACATGGCCGGACAAGGCCACCCCGGAGCCCGAGACCTGTTCGCAGGCCATATGCAGCGTACTTTCGATCGACTCGGCGTAGCCCATCAGGCGTTGGCCTTCGGCGGTCAGGACAAAGCCGCTGGTCCGGGACTTCTCGAACAGCAGGGTGCCCAGCGAAGCTTCCAGTGAACTGATGCGCCGCGACACGGTGGTGTAGTCGACGGCCAGGCGCTTGGCGGCGGTGCTGGCCTTGCGGGTGCGTGAGACCTCAAGGAAAAACTTGAGGTCATCCCAATTCAGTGAACCCAGAGACGTGATGTTTTTTTGCATGATGGACCGGCTTTTATGTGCGTTCTTATTAGAAGTTTGCACATCTATACTCCAAAAACAGCCCGATAACCAATTCGTGGCACACGTCTTATCGCAGGGTGACTTTTCGCCCTGGCTCCTGAAATAAAAACAAAGATTCGGAGACCCCACATGAACGCTTCGCTTACGCCTGACGAGACCACCGTGCAAAAGGTCAAACTGTTGATCGACGGCCAGTGGGTCGAATCGCAGTCCACCGAGTGGCACGACATCATCAACCCGGCAACCCAGCAAGTGCTGGCCAAGGTGCCGTTTGCCACAGCTGAAGAAGTCGACGCCGCCATCAGTGCCGCCCATCGCGCCTTCCAGACCTGGAAGCTGACGCCGATCGGCGCGCGGATGCGCATCATGCTCAAACTGCAGGCGTTGATCCGCGAACATTCCAAGCGCATCGCGGCGGTCCTGAGCGCCGAGCAGGGCAAGACCATTGCCGACGCTGAAGGCGATATTTTCCGTGGCCTGGAAGTGGTCGAGCACGCGTGCTCCATCGGCAGCCTGCAAATGGGCGAGTTCGCTGAAAACGTGGCGGGCGGCGTGGACACCTACACCTTGCGTCAACCAATCGGCGTTTGCGCCGGTATCACACCGTTCAATTTCCCGGCGATGATTCCGCTGTGGATGTTCCCGATGGCCATCGCCTGCGGCAACACCTTCGTGCTCAAGCCGTCCGAACAGGACCCGATGTCGACCATGCTCCTGGTGGAGCTGGCCATCGAGGCCGGGATTCCGGCCGGCGTGCTCAACGTGGTGCACGGCGGCAAGGACGTGGTGGATGCGCTGTGCACCCACAAAGACATCAAGGCCGTTTCCTTCGTCGGCTCGACGGCGGTCGGCACGCACGTCTATGACCTGGCCGGCAAGCACGGCAAACGCGTGCAATCGATGATGGGCGCGAAGAACCACGCCGTGGTGCTGCCCGATGCCAATCGCGAACAGGCGTTGAATGCGCTGGTGGGTGCCGGTTTCGGCGCGGCCGGTCAGCGGTGCATGGCGACTTCTGTGGTGGTGCTGGTCGGTGCGGCCAAGCAATGGCTGCCTGACTTGAAAGCGCTGGCGCAAAAACTCAAGGTCAATGCCGGCAGCGAGCCAGGCACCGACGTCGGCCCGGTCATCTCGAAAAAGGCCAAGGCGCGAATTCTCGACCTGATCGAAAGCGGCATCAAGGAAGGCGCGAAACTCGAGCTCGATGGTCGCGACATCACGGTTCCCGGTTACGAGAAAGGCAACTTCGTCGGCCCGACCCTGTTCTCCGGTGTAACCCCCGACATGCAAATCTACACCCAGGAAATCTTCGGTCCGGTGCTGGTGGTGCTGGAAGTCAATACGCTCGACGAGGCGATTGCCCTGGTCAACGCCAACCCGTTCGGCAACGGCACGGGCCTGTTCACCCAGTCCGGTGCGGCGGCGCGCAAGTTCCAGAGCGAAATCGACGTCGGCCAGGTCGGCATCAACATCCCGATTCCGGTACCGGTCCCGTTCTTCAGCTTCACCGGTTCCCGTGGCTCCAAGCTTGGCGACCTTGGCCCGTATGGCAAGCAAGTGGTGCAGTTCTACACTCAGACCAAGACCGTCACCAGCCGCTGGTTCGATGACGACAGCGTCAACGACGGTGTGAACACCACCATCAACCTGCGTTAAGGAGCCGGACATGAACATTGCTTTTATCGGTCTCGGCAACATGGGCGCGCCGATGGCGCGCAACCTCATCAAGGCCGGCCATTCACTGCGCCTGGTCGACCTGAACAAGACCGTGCTGGCGGAGCTTGAACAACTGGGCGGCACTATCAGCGCTTCGGCCCGTGAGGCGGCGCAAGGTGCTGAACTGGTCATCACCATGCTGCCCGCTGCCGTGCATGTACGCAGCGTCTGGCTGGGCGAAGACGGTGTGCTCGCCGGTATCGGCAAGGGTGTGCCCGCCGTGGATTGCAGCACCATCGATCCGCAGACCGCCCGTGACGTGGCCGCCGCCGCTGCCAAGCAGGGCGTGGCCATGGCCGATGCGCCGGTCTCCGGTGGCACCGGGGGCGCCGCGGCGGGGACATTGACGTTCATGGTCGGTGCGACCCCGGAACTCTTCGCGACCCTGCAACCGGTGCTGGCGCAGATGGGTCGCAACATCGTCCATTGCGGTGAAGTGGGCACCGGACAAATTGCCAAGATCTGCAATAACCTGCTGCTGGGCATTTCCATGGTTGGCGTCAGTGAAGCCATGGCCCTGGGCGATGCCTTGGGCATCGACACCAAGGTGCTGGCGGGCATCATCAACAGCTCCACCGGACGTTGCTGGAGTTCGGAGATGTACAACCCATGGCCGGGCATCGTCGAAACGGCACCCGCCTCGCGCGGCTATACCGGTGGCTTCGGTGCCGAGCTGATGCTCAAGGATCTGGGACTGGCAACGGAAGCGGCCCGTCAGGCGCACCAGCCGGTGGTACTGGGCGCGGTGGCGCAGCAGTTGTACCAGGCGATGAGTTTGCGTGGGGAAGGCGGCAGTGACTTCTCGGCGATCATCAACAGTTATCGCAAGCCGCAATAAAAACTGTGGGAGCGAGCCTGCTCGCGATGGTCGTTAACAATGACGCGTGTTTCCTGGGTTCACGCGGCGCTCTTGAGTCCATCGCGAGCATGCTCGTATTGCATGTGCGCATCGACATTGACCGGGAAATCACGTCGGGTGATTTCCCGGTTTTTTTGCATCAGGCAAACACGAAGTACTTGCGCACGGTTTCCACCACTTCCCAGGTGCCTTTCATCCCCGGCTCAATGACGAAAATGTCACCGGCGCGCAGGTGGATTGGCTCTTTTCCTTCCGGGGTGATGATGCAGTAACCCTCGCGGAAGTCGCAGTATTCCCACTTCACATATTCCACGTACCACTTGCCTGGCGTGCAGATCCAGGTGCCCATGATCTTGCTGCCATCTTCGCTGGTGTAGGCGTTGAGGTTGACGGTGTGCGGGTCGCCTTCGAGTTTTTCCCATTTGCAGGCGTCGAGTACGGGCAGCGGATGGGTGTCGCGAAGAACGGTAATCGGTGCGGTCATGATGACTCCGGCGTTGGGGGAGAGCTGAAGACGCACCCTATAGGGCCTGCCGGGGGATCAGTTGTCTGTGCTCGACATCGAGGTATCCAGAAACGCAGCGACCCTCACCCGCTTGACGGCTGAAAGCCCCTGCAAGCCCATTGAAATTTCCACTCGATAAACCGCCGATATCTGGCAGTTTGTGCGAAAGCCCCAGGCTTTTTCGAATCTTTTTGCAAGAACATGCACAGGTATCGCTCGTATCATTCACTTCGGAAAAGGCCGAGAGCTGTGCAATGAAAAAAACAATGTCGTGGTGGGACATCAGCCCGCCCTTGAGTACCGCAACACCGACCTGGCCGGGAGATACGCCGTTTCAGGAAGAACGCGTCTGGACACTGGGGCCTGAATGCCCAGTGAATGTCGGGCGCATCACGCTGTCGCCGCACACCGGCGCCCATGTCGACGCGCCACTGCACTACAGCAAGGACGGCGCGGCCATCGGCGACGTGTCCCTCGATGTGTATATCGGACCTTGCCGGGTGGTGCATTGCCTTGGCAGCGGCGCACTGGTGCAACCCGGACAACTGCAAGGTCGCTTGGACAATTTGCCCGAACGCGTCCTGCTGCGGACCTACCAACGCGCGCCGTTGACCACTTGGGACCCCGAATTCACGGCGGTCGCCAAAGACACCGTCGACCTGCTCGCCAGTCTCGGCGTGCGTCTGATCGGCATCGATACGCCATCGCTGGACCCGCAGCAATCCAAGACCATGGATTCGCACAACGCCGTGGCGCGTCACGGCATGGCCATTCTCGAAGGCATCGTGCTCGATGACGTACCGGAAGGGGATTACGAGTTGATCGCGCTGCCGCTGCGCTTTGCCAACCTCGACGCCAGCCCGGTCAGGGCTATCTTGCGTCCACTGAATTCCACGCCACATGAGGAGCCTGCTCAATGAGCCAATGTCCGTATTCGTCTGCCAATCAGACAGAGGAATGGCATAACGCCGAGCTGAATTTTTCCGACTCCATGAGCTACGGCGACTACCTGGACCTGGGCCGTATCCTCAGTGCCCAGCACCCCTTGTCGCCGGATCATAACGAGATGCTGTTCATCATCCAGCACCAGACCTCTGAGCTGTGGATGAAGCTGATGCTGCACGAGCTCAAGGCTGCCCGCGAACACATGCGGCTGGGAGAGTTGCCGCCGGCCTTCAAGATGCTGGCGCGGGTTTCGCGGATCTTTGATCAACTGGTGCATGCGTGGACAGTACTGGCCACCATGACACCTACCGAGTACCACGCGATCCGGCCTTTCCTGGGACAATCGTCGGGCTTCCAGTCGTTTCAGTACCGTGAAATCGAATTCATCCTGGGCAACAAGAGCGCGACGCTATTGCGCCCCCACGCCCATCGGCCGGAGCTGTTGCAGGAACTCGAAAAAGCCATCGCCACACCTTCGCTGTATGACGAAGCTATTCGCTTGATGGCCAGCGCTGGCCTTGCGATTGACCCTCAGCGTTTCGAGCGTGACCCGACGAGCCCGACGCAACATGACGCCTCGGTAGAAGCGGCGTGGCGTGTGGTCTACAAGGATCCGTCGCGTTATTGGGACCTCTATCAACTGGCCGAGAAATTCATCGATCTCGAAGACTCATTCCGCCAGTGGCGCTTCCGCCATGTCACCACGGTCGAGCGGATCATTGGCTTTCAACCAGGCACTGGCGGCACAGAAGGGGTGGGTTACCTGCGCAAGATGCTCGATACCGTGCTGTTCCCGGAGTTGTGGCGGGTGCGTTCGACCCTGTGATCTGACGTTTTTATCCCTGTAGGAGCGAGCATGCTCGCGATGGAGGCCTACGATAACGCGGGAAACCTGACACCCCGCGGCGCGCTTTCAGGTTCATCGCGAGCAGGCTCGCCCCTACAGGGGACGCGCATTAAAAAGCCCCGGCATTCATTGAATGCCGGGGCTTTTTGTTGGGCCAAGGATTATTGCGCGACAGGCAAGCTGCGATCCCGCGCCACACGCATCCGGTAGAACCCGTAGATGATCAACACCCACACCGGGATAGCAATGACAGACGCGCGTATGCCCGGAATCATCCACATCACGCAGATGATAATGGCCATGAACGCCAGGCACAGGTAGTTGCTGTAAGGAAACCAGAACGACTTGAAGCTCGGCACGATGCCTTGCTGGCCCATGATTTTGCGAAACTTCAGGTGGGTCAGGCTGATCAGCGTCCAGTTGATCATCAACGAGGCGACTACCAGGGCGAACAGCAATTCCAGCGCCTCATGGGGCGCCAGGTAGTTGACCAGCACGGAGAGCATGGTGATCAGCGCCGAGATGCCCAGCGCCCGCAGTGGCACGCCCTGTTTGTTCAGTTTCATCAGCGATTTCGGCGCATCGCCCTGTTCGGCCAGGCCGTAGAGCATGCGGCTGTTGCAATAGACGCCGCTGTTGTAGACCGAGAGCGCCGCGGTGAGCACCACGAAGTTGAGGATGTGCGCGGCGGTATCGCTGCCAATCAACGAGAAGATCTGGACGAACGGGCTGCCGCTGTACGCATCGCCGGACGCGCCAAGGGTCTGCAGCAGTTGATCCCAAGGGTACAACGACAGCAGCACGGTGAGTGCGCCGACGTAGAAGATCAACACGCGATAGACCACCTGGTTGATCGCTTTGGGAATCACCTTCCTCGGTTCGCTGGCTTCAGCGGCCGTGATGCCGACGAGTTCCAGGCCACCGAAGGAGAACATGATGAATGCCATCGACATCAGCAGGCCGGTGGTGCCGTTGGGGAAGAAGCCGCCGTGGCTCCACAGGTTACTGACCGACGCCTGTGGGCCACCGGTGCCGCTGAACAGCATGTAGCAGCCCAGGACGATCATGCCGATGATGGCCACGACCTTGATGATCGCGAACCAGAACTCCATCTCGCCGAAGACTTTGACGTTCATCGTGTTGATCAGGTTGACCAGGACGAAGAACACCGCGGCGCTGACCCAGGTCGGGATTTCCGGCCACCAGAACTGCACGTACTTGCCCACGGCCGTCAGCTCGGCCATGCCCACCAGCACGTACAGCACCCAGTAATTCCAGCCGGAAAGGAAACCGGCAAAACCGTTCCAGTACTTGTGGGCGAAGTGACTGAACGAACCGGCTACCGGCTCCTCGACAATCATCTCGCCCAACTGGCGCATGATCAGGAAGGCGATGAATCCGGCAATCGCATAACCGAGGATCATCGACGGGCCGGCCGACTTGAGTACCCCCGCAGAGCCGAGGAACAGCCCGGTACCAATCGCCCCGCCCAGGGCGATCAGTTGAATATGTCGATTTTTCAACCCTCGCTTGAGCGATCCCTGTTGCAAGATTTCATCCGCCATCTCGTTCCCTTCTGGTTATTGTTGTCAGGCCTGGTTTGAAAGATCAGATATTACTCTCGGTGAACTTTTCGTAATACAGGTGAACGCTGTCCAGCGCCTGGGCCTGCAACCAGTCTTTGATCGACTCGACCATCGGCGGTGGCCCGCAGACGTACATGTCGACCGGCGCGTCGCGCAGTTCACTGAGGTCGAAATGCTCGGCAATGTAGCCGCGCTTGCCCGTCCACTGTGGCGATGGATCGCTGACCACTTCGGTGTAGCGAAACCCCGGAAGGCTTTCGGCATAAGCCTCGATACGTGCCCGTTCGCACAGGTCGGCAGCGTCGCGCACGCCGTAGTACAGGTGCACCGGCTGCGTGCAACCGCGCTCGGCGAGGTCGTCGAGCATGCCCAGCAGTGCCGACAGCCCGGTTCCACCCGCCACCAGGATCAGTGGTTTGGCCACATGCCGCAGATAGAACGCACCCAGCGGTGCCTCGAGCATGATTTCGTCGCCTACCCGGCAGCGTTCCCGGATGTAGTTGCTCATCACGCCGTCGGGTAGCAGGCGAATCAGGAACTGCAGTTGATTGTGCTCGCTCGGCCGATTGGCAAACGAGTAGGAGCGCTTGCTTTCAGTCCCCGGAATCGACAGCCGGGCGTACTGCCCCGGCAGAAAATCCAGTGGGCTCGTCGTACCGAGATCCAGGTGCAGGATCGCGGTGCTGGCCGAAATCTGCCTGACGCCGGTCACCGTTGCGCTCAGTTGTTCCGGACCCGAGGCATTGCACAGGCTGGATGCGAAGTCGAAATAAAACGCCGCATCGGACTTCACCCGGGTCTGGCAGGTGAGCATCTTGCGCTGCTGCAGGTCCAGGCTCGAGAGCGCTTCCTCGTCCACATAATCCTGGCTGTAGTCACCCGATTCGCAGCGACCCTGGCACGTACCGCAGACGCCTTCGCGGCAATCCAGAGGAATGTTGATGCCGTTGCGCAGGGCGGCGTCGAGCAGGATTTCGTTGGGTTGTACGGGAAAGAACAGCGTTTTGCCGTCGGCAAAGCTGAACGCCACTTTATGATTCATGCCTCGATCTCCTTGGATTCAGAGGTGGTAGAAGTCGAGTACCGAGTTGATGGTGTCGTTGAGCAGCAGCACATGCTTGCGGCTGATCAGCCAACTGTCGGCGTGGGGCTTGAGCCGGTAGGTTGCACGTCCGTAGAACTGCTCGGAGGTGGCCAGGCGATAGAACAGCGTGTGCCAGTTCAGGCGCACCTCCAGTTCACCGTTTTCAAGTTCGCCGATCCGCACGTTGCTGATCAGGTGCAAGGTGCGCGGCATCGGTGTCGAGGAGGCGGACTTGCCCGTGCGCAGGCGGAACACACGGTCTTCCAGGCCTGAACGGTTGGGGTAGTAGATCAGCGACATCTCGCGCTTGGGGTCGCGGGTGTAGACGTGTTCCGAGTCCCATTGCGGCAGGTGGAATTCGCTCTGCTCGTCGAACAGCTTGATGTAGGCGTCCCAGTCCTGGGCATCGCACAGTTCGGATTTGCGATAGAAAAACTGTTCGATCTGGTACTGCAATTGCGCATTCATCATTGCACCTCACGGAGTTTCAGGGATTTCGCGTCCAGGCCATCGAGCAGGAATTTCTGCCAGTTGCTGTGCTGGTTGACGTAGAGCCCTTCGTGGGTGAATTCGGTGCCGGTCATGGCCGGGGCGATGCCGATCGACTCGCTGTTGGGCGTGGCGCCGGTGGCCCAGCGGTGACTGCCGCGGGAAATGTCGCTCCAGCGCTCCAGGCGGGCCTGGAAACCGCGCTGGGCTTCACGGAATTCCACCAGGTCGTCGGGTGTACCCAGGCCCGACACGTTGAAGAAATCCTCGAACTGGCGAATGCGGTTTTCGCGGTCGGCGTCCGACTCGTTTTTCACCCCCAGGCACTGGCTGATGATCTCGGTCTTGTTCCAGGCCACCGGCCGGATGATGCGCAATTGCGAGCTGATCTGGTCGAGGAAAAACAGGCTCGGGTAGATGTTCAGGTTGCGCAGGCGATGCATCATCCATTCGGCCTTTTCCTGGCCGTGTTCTTCGACGAGGCGCGGCATGATGGTCGCGTAGCCGGAGCGCACGGACGGGTTCGGCATGTCGCTGAAGAGCACGCTGTGGCCATTGTTGAACGCGAACCAGCCGTCATCGGTGTTGGCGTCGCCAGCACCGAGCTTGCTGTAGTCCAGGGTGCTGGCGCTGCCGGTGCCGTTCTCGCTGTTGACCTGCTGGCGATGCTGCACCGTGGCCACGTAGTTATAGTGGACCGTGCTGACGTGATAGCCGTCGAGGCCGTTTTCGTTCTGCAGTTTCCAGTTGCCGTCGTAGGTGTAGGCCGACTTGCCGGGCAACACTTCCAGCTCACCGGTTGGCGACTGGGCGACCATCATGTCGAAGAACACCTTGGCATCGCCGAGGAAGTCTTCGAGGCTGTTGTCGGCGTGTACGTCGAGGCTGATGAACACGAAACCCTTGTAGCTCTCGATGCGCGCCTTCTTCAGGCCGCGCGTGGCCTTGTCGAAGCCTTCCGGATACTCGCCCGGCGCCTTGACCTTCACCAGGCGCCCGTCGCTTTTGTAGCACCAGGCATGGAACGGGCAGGTAAAGGTCGACTGGTTGCCCTTGCCGACGCGGGTCAGGGTCGTGCCGCGATGCTGGCAGGCGTTGATCAATGCGTTGAGCTGGCCATCGCCGTCGCGGGTAATGATCATCGGCTGGCGACCGGCGCGCATCGTGACGAAGTCGTGGTTATTGGCCAGCTCGCTTTCGTGGCAGGCGTAGATCCAGTTTTTCTCGAAGATCAGTTCCATCTCCAGATCGAACAACTGCGGCTCGGTAAAGATGTCCCGGGCGATGCGGAACACGCCTTCTGCCGGACGGAAGTCCAGGCAGCCCTGGATAAACGCTTTCCACTGCTCGACGTTTTTTTCGCCACTCATGGGTGTGCACCTGTTTTTTTTTTGGGGCTAATCGGTGTGCTCATTAGAGGGAGTGGGGCGGGTGGGGGTCTATCCGGTTTGTGGGCGAAGGCAGTCCGTAAAATTTGTGGGGTAACACCCACTCGGTATCAAACTGGGCAGCGACTACCCAGAAGGCGCACCAAACGATGAATGGCTGCACCTGTGTGCAGCAATCAGGTACTGTTTTGCGCAACGTCGAGTGCCTGTTGGGACACGTTCACCGGCTACGTTATCCACATAGTCGAGGATTGCTATCCACTCAGTTGGCGCTGGCGTTTTGTGGCCTGGAACTTGCGTTTTCCACGCCTGAGACGCGCCGTCAGAGCGCGCTGGAAAATAGCCCGTGGGTGCACCGTGATGAACACTAAAACCGATCCGCAGAG
This sequence comes from Pseudomonas sp. PSB11, assembly GCF_014596605.1. Classification (NCBI taxonomy): domain Bacteria; kingdom Pseudomonadati; phylum Pseudomonadota; class Gammaproteobacteria; order Pseudomonadales; family Pseudomonadaceae; genus Pseudomonas; species Pseudomonas sp. PSB11. The sequence continues at coordinate 40,546 of NZ_NOIO01000032.1, read as the reverse complement.
TCGCGACATTCGTGTCGACAGCGACGACCTCGAGGCCGCAAGAAGCTGGATGTCCGGTATTTGCGGGCCGCACCGACTCGTGACCTCGACGCCCGAGCGGATCCGCTTCCATCACAGTGCCAACACGTTCAAGTCGATGGCCACGACGCTGGGCACCATCGAATACGGCACCGATGTCACCATCGATATCGAGGATCCCGAGCGCTTCAGCAGCTACAGCCTGAGCCTGCCCCTGGTGGGCGAACAGGAGTTGAGCAAGAACGGCAGCGTGGTGAGATCCGACCGCGACCAGGGGGTGATCATTTCCCCCAATGAAAACCAGTTGCTGGCGATTTCCGGCGACTGCCGCAAAGTCCAGGTGGTGATTACCCGCGTCGCCATGAGTGAGTCTCTGGAAGGCCTGCTGCAGCGGCCCCTGGATGCGCCGCTGCGCTTCGAACCGATGATGGATGCGGTCGATGGCGCGTCCGCTTCGTGGTGGCGCATGGCGCGCTATTTCATCGCTGAGCTGGAGCGCAGTAGCGAACTCTACGAGCAAGTGGCCTTCACCCGGGACATTGAAAGTTCGCTGATCAAAGGCTTGATCCTCGCCCAGCCGAACAACTATTCAGAAGAGTTGCGCGAGGTGCTGGGCGTGAAGTTGCCGCACTACCTGATCCGGGCGCGGCAATACATTCATGACAATGCTCGCGAGGCTTTGCACCTGGAGGACATCGAAGCGGCTGCCGGGGTTTCACGCTTCAAGCTGTTTGAGGCGTTCAAGAAGTACTTCGCATTGTCGCCGATGGTCTACCTGAAGAAGTACCGCCTGAACGGCGTGCGTCAGGAGCTGCTTGAACACGGCTCGGCGCGCAATATTTCCGCGATCGCCATGGGCTGGGGGTTCACGCACCTGGGGCGTTTTTCCGCCGAGTACCGCAAGCTGTTCGACGAGTCCCCGAGCATGACCTTGCAGCGCAATGAAGCCCGGCGCCTGCGCGGCTAAAACACTTACATGTGGGAGCGGGCTTGCTCGCGAATGCGGTGGGTCAGTGAACATTGATGTCAACTGACACTGCCTCTTCGCGAGCAAGCCCGCTCCCACAGGTTTAGCAGTGTATTAGGCATTGCTCTCTTACTTGCGCACCACCAGGTCCAATAACGATTCACGCTCCTTGATCTTCTGCAGGACGATTTCCGAGCGGATATCAGTCACCCCCGCCGTGCGGTTCAAGTGGTTGACGATGAAGTCGGAGAAGTGTTTGAGATTACGCGCCTGGACGCGCAGCACATAGTTGCTCGCTCCCGTAATCACATACGCGGTGACCACTTCCGGCCACGACTGGACCTTCTTGATAAAGGTCTCGTGCCAATCCTCGACGTCCTGTCGCAACGACACATGGACGATAGCTTCCAGTTCGATCCCCAGCCGTTCGGCATTCAACACCGCGCGATAGCCGCTGATGATTCCCTCGCTTTCCAACAGGCGCAACCTTCGTAGACAGGCCGACGGCGACAGGGCGACTTTCTCTGCCAGTTCCTGATTGCTGATGCGGCCATCCTGTTGCAGTTGATGGAGGATTCGCAGGTCTGTCGAGTCGAGATTCATGGCTGGCGTAAATCCGCGTTTATGGGTGTTGGATTCGAATTTTATGCGAAATAACTACCTCGTAGCCGCTTAGTTTGCACGAAAATTCTCCAAGGCATCGTTCATTATTTCTCCACGAAAAAGGGGCCGACAACGCCTGCATAAACGCTACGACCTTCAAAGAACAGGACACCCGATGACAACAAGAAACGATTGCCTGGCGCGTGATGCCCAGGACACTCTCGCGCCGCTACGCCAGCAATTTGCGCTACCCGACGGTGTGATTTATCTCGATGGCAATTCCCTGGGCGCACGCCCGGTCGCGGCATTGGCGCGTGCTCAGGAGGTGATTGCCCAAGAGTGGGGCAATGGCCTGATCCGCAGCTGGAACACTGCCGGTTGGCGCGATCTGTCCGAGCGTTTGGGTAATCGCCTGGCCGGGTTGATCGGCGCCCGTGACGGTGAAGTGGTGGTGACCGACACGACCTCGATCAACCTGTTCAAGGTGCTCAGTGCCGCGCTGCGGGTGCAAGCCACAAGGTCGCCAGCGCGGCGGGTGATTGTCACCGAAAGCAGCAATTTCCCCACCGACCTGTACATCGCCGAAGGCCTGGCCGACATGCTGCAGCAGGGTTACACCTTGCGCCTGGTTGATAGCCCTGAAGAGCTGCCACAAGCGATTGACCAGGACACGGCGGTGGTGATGCTCACCCACGTCAACTACAAGACCGGCTACATGCACGACATGCAAGCGCTGACCGCGCTGACCCATGAGTGCGGGGCGCTGGCCATCTGGGATCTGGCGCATTCCGCTGGCGCGGTGCCGGTCGACTTGCATCAGGCGGGCGCCGACTACGCCATCGGCTGCACCTACAAATACCTCAATGGCGGTCCGGGTTCGCAGGCGTTCGTCTGGGTCTCGCCGCTGTTGTGCGATCTGGTGCCGCAGCCGCTGGCGGGGTGGTTCGGCCACTCGCGGCAGTTCGCCATGGAGTCGCGCTACGAGCCGAGCAGCGGCATCGCCCGTTACTTGTGCGGTACCCAGCCGATCACGTCGTTGGCGATGGTCGAGTGCGGGCTGGATGTGTTCGCCCAGACCGACATGGCCAGCTTGCGCCGTAAATCCCTGGCCCTGACGGACTTGTTCATCGAACTGGTCGAACAGCGTTGCGCGGCTCACGAACTGAAGTTGATCACCCCGCGTGAGCACGCCAAGCGTGGCAGCCACGTCAGCTTCGAACACCCTGAAGGTTATGCGGTGATCCAGGCCCTGATCGAGCGGGGCGTGATCGGCGACTACCGCGAGCCGCGCATCATGCGCTTCGGTTTCACCCCGCTGTACACGACCTTCACCGAGGTCTGGGATGCGGTGCAGATCCTCGGCGAGATTCTCGATCAGAAAACCTGGGCGCAAGCGCAATTCCAGGTTCGCCACAGCGTCACCTGATACCTGCGTTGTCCAGGTCTTGCTGCCAGGTTTCCTGGCGGCAGGGCTTCGCCTGCGATCAATCAACTGTTCTGTGCAAACACAATAATAAGGAGCACGCAGAATGAGACTGTCCCCCTGGCCCGCCTTGTCGCTCGCCATCGGCAGTTGCCTCGGGCAAATGGCCTATGCCGCCGCCGACAATGGATTCGTCGAAGGCAGCAGCCTGACCCTGACCAACCGCAACTTCTATTTCTACCGCAATAACCTCAACAACCCTGGCGGACAGAATTATCGGGATGAATGGGCCCACGGGATCATGCTCGATTACCGCTCCGGCTACACCCAGGGAATGGTGGGGTTCGGGGTCGATGCCTACGCGCAACTGGGCATCAAGCTCGACAGTGGCAAGGGACGCACCGGCACCGGTTTGCTGCCGGTCGATGCCGATGGTCGCCCCGAGGATGAGTACTCCGAAGCGGGTGGCGCGGTGAAGGCGCGGGTATCGCAGACCGAACTCAAGTACGGCAACCTGACCCCGCTAAACCCGGTGTTCGGCACCGGCAATGCGCGACTGTTCACCAGTGTTGCCACGGGCTTCCAGCTGACCAGCCATGAACTCAAGGCCTTGCAACTGGACATCGGTCATTTCACCGCCGGCAACGACAGTAACTCGACCAATGCCGATGGCGCGCTGAAAGCGCTGTACGCTGGCGTGGAAACCCGCAGTGTCGATTATCTGGGCGGTAGTTATGCCCTGAGCGACCAACTGAGCATCAGCCTCTACGGCTCGCAGTTCACCGATATCTGGCGGCAGTACTACGCCAACGGCAACTACACCTTTGCCCTGAGTGAAGGCCAGTCGCTGAACCTGGATTTCAACATCTACCGCACCAACGACGATGGTCAGAGCCTGGCCGGAAAAATCGACAACACCACCTGGTCGCTGGCCACCGGGTATAAGTTCGGCGCTCACCGATTGACCCTGGCGTATCAACAAGTCGATGGCAACGAGCCGTTCGATTACCTGGGGTTCGATCAACAGCCAGGCACTTCGATTTTCCTCGCCAACTCGGTTCAGGTGCTCGACTTCAACGCCCCCAACGAGCGCTCATGGCAACTGCGTTATGACCTGGACATGGCGGCGTTCGGCGTGCCGGGGCTGAGCTTCATGTCCCGTTACGTCAGCGGTGACCATATCGACGACAGCCATTACGACGGTGGTCCCAACGGCGCCTACGGACGCTACGGCGATGACGGCAAGCGCTGGGAACGCGACATCGAGGCGCGCTACGTCGTGCAGTCGGGCAAGGCGCGTGACCTGTCGGTGAGGGTGCGTCAGGCCAGTGTGCGTTCCACCGCGCAAGTGGCGCGGGCCGATACCACGGACAACAACGAAGTGCGCGTCATCATCGAATATCCACTGAGTATTTTCTGATCCGTGTCCTGCTGTGCGTGGCTGATCCCCACCGGTAAAAACCAAGACGTGCTCTTCAAGAAAGACAATATTCAGAGGACATAAAAATGACCGATAACACCGGTTTTGAAACGATATCCAACCGTGAACAGGGCCTGCGGCGTCAGCTGACGTCCGGACAAATGAGCATGATCGCCATTGGTGGCGCGATCGGCACCGGGCTGTTCATGGGCAGCGCCTACGCGATTGGCTATGCCGGACCGAGCGTGCTGCTCAGCTACGCCATCGGCGCGATCATCACGCTGTTGTTGATGGGCTGCCTGGCGGAAATGACCGTGGCCCATTCGACCTCCGGTTCGTTCGGTGCTTACGCCGAATTCTACGTCAGCCCCTTGGCCGGGTTCCTGGTGCGCTATGCCTATTGGGCGGCGATCGTACTGGCGGTCGGTACGGAAGTGACAGCGGTGGCGATGTACATGAAGTACTGGTTTGCCAACGTGCCGGAGTGGGTGTGGATCGTCTCGTTTTCCAGTGTGCTGATCGTGCTCAACGCGATCAGCGTGAAGACCTTCGGCACGTTCGAGTACTGGTTCTCGACCATCAAGATCGGCGCGATCGTCGGCTTCATCATTCTTGCGGTGTACGTGGTGTTCGGTTCCGGCAACCCGGAATACGGCGTGCACAATTACACCGTCCACGGCGGTTTTTTCCCCAATGGCCTGCAAGGCATGTGGGTCGCGGTCATCGTGTCGATCTTCAGTTACCTGAGCGTGGAGATGATCGCCGTGGCCGCCGGTGAAGCGCAGGACCCGGAGCAAGCGGTAAAGAAAGCCTTTCGCGCGACCATCGTGCGCCTGGTGGTGTTCTACCTGCTGACCCTCGCTCTGATGCTGGCGATTGTGCCGTGGGTCCAGGCCGGTCATGCGCAAAGCCCGTTCGTCACGGTCATGCAAGCCATCGGCATTCCGGGCGCCACCGGGGTGATGAATTTCGTGATCCTGATCGCCGCGCTGTCGGCGATGAACAGCCAGTTGTACATCACCACGCGCATGATGTTCAGCCTGTCCCGTGGCGGCTACGCCCCCAAGTCCATGGGCAAGTTGAGCAAGAGCGGGATTCCGCTGAACGCCCTGTTGTTGTCGAGCTCGGGCATTGCCCTGGCGACCTTGCTCAACATCCTGTACCCGGAAAGTTCGTTCACCTTGATGATGGCGATTTCCATGTTCGGCGCCATCTTCACCTGGTTCATGATCTTCCTGACGCACTACTGTTTCCGTCGTTATCACCAGCGTCACGGCGAGCGAAAACTGTCGTTTCGCATGCGCCTGTTCCCCTACAGCACCTGGTTGGGGTTGGTACTGATGGGCGCGGTGATGATCACCACCTATTTCACCGAAGCCTTCAAGATGACCCTGGTGTTCGGTGTGCCGTTCCTGTTGTTGCTGACCGTTGTCTACGGCGTGTTTTTCAGGAAGCCCAAACCGGCCTCACTCAGTGAGCAACGCCTCGAGCAACGCCCTGGCATAACCGGGCAGGCCAGTGAATGATCGCGCGCACAGCAGCAGTTTTCGCTGTGCCCAGTCTTCCTTCAACGTGAAGCTTTTGAGCGGTTGATCCAGTGCCCGGCGCTGGATCGCCGCCAGCGGCACAATCGCCAGCCCGGCGCCGCGGGCAACCATGCGCATCACCCCGTCGAAACCCTCCGCACGGATGCGGATCTGCATGCGCATACCCGCGTGCAACGCCTGTTCTTCGAGGTACACCGCGAGTGCACTATTAGCGGCCAACCCCACGTAGTCGTGCTGCAAGGTATCGCTGAACGTCGGCGGTTCGCCGTCGGCCAACGGATGCCCGGGCGGCATGATCAGCACCAGCGGGTCGTCGCGAAAGGGCAGGGTTTCGAGGGCTTGGGTGTCCACCGCATCTGAGACGATGCCTAGGTCGGCGGCACCCTGGCGCAACGCGTGGGTGATGCGCGTGCTGGGCAATTCCTGCAGGTCGATGTCGAGGTTGGGATGCTCGCGCAGGAAGTCGGCGAGCAACTCCGGCAGGTATTCGGTGATGGCGGTGGTGTTGCACAACAACCGCACCTGGCCTTTGACGCCTTTGGCATATTCGGCCAGGTCCTGCTGCATGCGTTCGGCCTGTTGCAGCAGGACCCGGGCGTGTTGCGCGAGGGCCTTGCCGGCAGGCGTCGGGGTAACGCCGCGACGGCCGCGCTGCAGGAACTCAGTGCCGAGTGATGCTTCCATTGCACGGATTCGCGCGCTCGCGGCGGCCAGGGACAGATGGCTACGCGCCGCGCCGGCGGTGATGTTGCCGGTGTCGAAGATGTTCAGGTAGAGGCGCAGGTCGGTCAGGTCGAAGTGCATCATTGCAGCCTCAAGTGGTGTGTCGTGTGGGCGGGCCTCTTCGCGGGCAAGCCCGCTCCCACAGTAGAAATGCATCGAACATAAATTTGGTGTCCGCCAAAGATCCCTGTGGGAGCGGGCTTCCCGCGAAGGCGTCAGCAGCCACGGCGAATACTCAAGCCTCTTGCTAATCAAGAGGCAGGCTCAGTATATGGCAGATTTTCAACCCGCCAATCCGGGCTCACCATTAGCCCATGAATACCCTCGTCTCGTTCTACCACAATCTCGGCCTGACCCTTTCATTACTGGTCATTGCCACCTTCCTGCTCGCCGGCATGATCAAGGGCGTGATCGGTCTCGGCTTGCCGACCATCGCCATGGGCTTGCTCGGTCTGGCTATGGCGCCTTCACAGGCTGCGGCGCTGTTGATCATTCCCGCGACCCTGACCAACGTCTGGCAACTGGCTTTCGGCGGGCATCTGCGCGGGTTGGTCCTGCGGCTGTGGCCGATGCTGCTGGCGATTTTCATCGGCACCGGCGTCGGTACGCTGTGGATCGGCATGGTCGGTGGTCACTGGGTGGTGCGCGGATTGGGCGCGGCGTTGTTGCTCTATGCGCTGAGCGGCTTGTTCTTGCCGACCATGCGTGTCGGTGCGGGTAATGAGCGCTGGCTAGGTCCGATGTGCGGCGTGCTGACCGGTGTCATTACGTCGGCCACGGGCGTGTTCGTGATTCCGGCAGTGCCTTATCTGCAAGCGCTGGGGTTGAACAGGGACGAACTGGTGCAGGCGTTGGGCCTGTCGTTCACCGTCTCGACTCTTGCCCTCGCGGGCGGACTGCTATGGCTCGGCGCCTTGGGTGGTGGCGAGTTGAGTGCGTCGCTGTTGGCGCTGATCCCGGCGGTGCTCGGCATGTGGCTGGGGCAGTGGCTGCGCCAGCGGATCAGCGCCCTGTTGTTCAAGCGCGTATTCTTCATTGGCCTCGGGTTGCTCGGCGGCCATTTGTTGATCAGCGGCTAGAAGGCGACGGGCTGAGCATCTCGATGGCGCGGATCTCGAAATCCCGTTCCAGGTACTCATCGCGTTGGTCGAGGAACTGCTTCATGTGCGGCAGGTTCGAGTGCACGTCGAGATGTGCCTGGGACTGCCAGATCTCGAAGAAGATAAACAGGGTAGGGTCCTGCTTGTCGCGCAGCATGTGGTACTCGATGCAGCCGGGTTCGGCGCGACTTGCTTCTACGTAGCCGCTGAAAAACGCTTCGAAGGCGTCGGATTTTTCCGGGCGGGTCTTGGCGTGCAGGATGAAACCTTGCATTTCACTCATTGGAAAACACTCCTCAAGTCAGAATCGGCGCCAGTCTAAGGCAACAATCTCCTAGTGATTCGTGCGCGTGGGTCAAATGTATTTTGCGACAGCGGCGCTTACTCCGCGCGAGGCGGATCGTTACGCTGCCGCCATCCAGTTTCTGACCCTTACGAGACCTCTCATGAAAAAAGTCCTGTTACTCAATGGCGGCAAACAATTCGCCCACTCCGATGGCCGCTACAACACCACCTTGCATGAAGCCGCGCTGAGCGTGCTGGATCGCGGCGGTGTGGATGTCAAGGCCACCTTCATCGACGAGGGTTACGACGTTGCCGAAGAAGTCGCCAAATTCCTCTGGGCCGACGTGATCATCTATCAGATGCCGGGTTGGTGGATGGGCGCGCCATGGACCGTGAAGAAGTACATCGACGAAGTCTTCACCGAAGGTCACGGCAGCCTCTACGCCAGCGATGGCCGCACCCGTTCCGACGCCTCGCAGAAGTACGGCAGCGGGGGCCTGATCCAGGGCAAGCAATACATGCTGTCGCTGACCTGGAACGCGCCGCAGCAAGCCTTCGACGACCCGACCGACTTCTTCGAGGCCAAAGGCGTGGACGCGGTGTACTTCCCGTTCCACAAGGCCAACGAATTCCTCGGCATGACCGCTTTGCCGACTTTCCTCTGCGTGGACGTGATGAAGCGCCCGAACATCGAGGCCGATGTGGCGCGTTATGAGCAGCACTTGGCCGAGGTGTTTGGCCTGAAGGTGTAACGCTCAGCTAATATCGGTCGCAATGGCTTAAAAGATCGCAGCCTTCGGCAGCTCCTACAGGTATACGCAATACCCTGTAGGAGCTGCCGAAGGCTGCGATCCTGGCGATTCATGCCATGCCGATTCGTGAAAGAGGACACACGTGAAAGCCAGATCCGATGAACTGCAGATCTTCGTCTGCGTGATTGAGTGCGGGTCGATTTCCGCGGCCGCCGAGCAGGTCGGGCAAACGCCGTCTGCGGTCAGTCGCACGCTGTCGCGGCTGGAGGCCAAGCTCGATACCACGTTGATCAACCGCACCACGAGGCGCATGGACCTGACCGAGGAGGGCAAATATTTCTTCGAGCACGCCAAGCTGATTCTCGATCAGATGGACCAACTCGAAGAACGCTTGTCTTCGCGCCAGCAAACGCCGTCCGGGCGCTTGCGCATCAACGCCGCGTCGCCGTTCATGCTGCATGCCATCGTGCCGTACATCGACGAGTTCCGCCGGCTTTATCCGGATATCCAGCTCGAACTCAACAGCAACGACCTGATCATCGACCTGCTCGAGCAAAGCACCGACATCGCCATCCGCATCGGCACACTCGCCGACTCGACCCTGCACGCCCGTTCGCTGGGATGCAGTCCGCTGCACATCGTCGCCAGTCCCGCCTACCTGGAAAAACATGGCACACCGACAGCCGTGGCGGACCTGGCCGAACACACCCTGCTGGGGTTCACCCAGAACGAAGGCCTCAACCAATGGCCGTTGCGCTATGTGCATGGCGATCGCTGGCCGATCCAGGCGTCACTCAGCGCGTCCAGCGGTGAAACCATCCGCCATCTGGCGCTGGAAGGCCAGGGCATCGCCAGCCTGTCGCATTACATGACCATCGAGGACATTCGTGCCGGGCGGTTGAAGGTCGTGCTGGCCGAGTTCAACAGCGGTTATCGCCAGCCGATCAACGCGGTGTACTACCGCAACTCGCAACTGGCCTTGCGCATCCAGTGTTTCCTTGACTTCATCCAGGGCAAATTGGCGCTTTACGCTTCCACGGATTTCAGCGACTGATTCGTGATTCCTGCGCAAGAGTGAATTGGGTCAGCAGGGATTTTTCGTCTGGGATCACTGCTTGATACTCGTTGCATCACTTATCAACGCAGGGAGTTTCTCCATGAACGTATTCGTTACCGGTGCGGCCGGTTTCATCGGCGGCTCCATCGCCACCGGTCTGGTCAAGGCCGGCCACAAGGTGACCGGCCTGGTGCGCAACGCCGAGCAAGCAGACGAGCTCAAGGCACTGGGCATCACCCCCGTGACCGGTACGCTGGACGACAGCGCACTATTGGCCGAACAAGCCCGGGCAGCCGACGCCGTGATCAACGCCGCCAGCAGCGACCATCGCGGCGCTGTCGAAGCCTTGCTCGATGCCTTGCGCGGCTCCAACAAGGTATTGCTGCATACCAGCGGTTCGAGCATCGTCGGCGATGCCTCGGGCGGTCAGCCCAGCGACGTTATCTATTACGAAGACAATTTGCCGGAACCCACCGTGGACAAGGCTGCACGCGTGGCCATCGACAACCTGATCCTCGCCGCGGCCAAGGACGGCGTGAACTCGGCCGTCATCTGCAACACGCTGATCTACGGCCACAGCCTGGGCGTCAAGCGCGACAGCGTGCAGCTGCCGCGCTTGCTCAAGCAGGCGCGTAAAAGCGGCGTGGTCCGTCATGTCGGGACCGGGCAGAACATCTGGTCCAACGTGCACATCGAAGACGTAGTATCGCTGTACCTGCTGGCGCTGAGCAAAAACGTCCCAGGCACGTTCTACTTCGTCGAAAGCGGTGAAGCGTCTTTCATCGACATGACCACGGCGATCGCCGAGGCGCTGAACCTGGGCAAGCCGCAAGACTGGCCGCTGAAGGACGCCGAAGCCGAGTGGGGTTATGAAATGGCCAACTATGGCCTGGGCTCCAACAGCCGTGTTCGCGGAACGCGTGCGCGGGAAATCCTGGGGTGGGCGCCGAAGCGTACGTCGGTGCTGGAGTGGATTCGTCACGAGATGGTTTGAGTTCGCTCAACACCGAGTCGCTGCCTTCGCGAGCAGGCTCGCTCCCACAGGGAATCTTCGTCGTGCACGAATCTGTGCCCCGCCAAGATCAAATGTGGGAGCGAGCCTGCTCGCGAAGGCGTTTCTGAAGTTGCATAAACTGGCCGGGCCGCCCTTGATTCCGTAACATCCCCACACTCTTTCCTGCTTCTCCCTGCACGCGGTCCCCCATGAAACCAAAACATCTACGCGCCGATGCCCTCGCTGGCCTCACGACGTCTTTCGCCCTGCTACCCGAATGCATTGCCTTCGCGCTGGTGGCTCATCTCAATCCGCTGATGGGGCTGTACGGTGCGTTCATCCTTTGTACCCTGACCGCGCTGTTCGGTGGTCGGCCTGGCATGGTGTCCGGTGCTGCCGGGTCGATGGCGGTGGTGATCGTCGCGCTGGTGGTGCAGCACGGCGTGCAGTACTTGCTGGCGACGGTGCTGCTGGGCGGGTTGATCATGTCGACGTTCGGACTGCTGCGACTGGGCAAGCTGGTGCGAATGGTGCCGCACCCGGTGATGCTGGGGTTCGTCAACGGCCTGGCGATCGTCATTGCCCTGGCGCAGCTTGAGCATTTCAAGAGTGGTGAGACCTGGCTGAGCGGTACGCCGCTGTACTACATGATCGGGTTGGTGGCGGTAACGATGGCGGTTGTCTACGTACTGCCGCGTCTGACCCGCGCGATACCGCCGGCGTTGGCGGCGATCCTGGGAGTGGGGTTGGCTGTGCACTTCCTCGGCCTGCCAACCCGCACTCTGGGCGACATGGCACATATCGCCGGCGGCTTGCCGACATTTGCCCTGCCAGACATTCCTTGGAACCTGGAAACCCTAAGCATCATTGCGCCCTACGCGTTCTTGATGGCGATGGTCGGCCTGCTGGAAACCCTGTTGACCCTCAACCTCACCGACGAATTCACCGAGAGCCGCGGTTACCCCGATCGCGAGTGCGTGGCGCTGGGCGCGGCCAATGTGGTGTCCGGTCTGTTTGGTGGCATGGGCGGTTGCGCGATGATCGGCCAGACCGTCATCAACTTGAGCTCCGGGGGGCGCGGGCGGTTGTCCGGTGTGGTGGCCGGGGTGTCGATCCTGCTGTTCATTCTGTTCCTGTCGCCGTTGATCGAACGTATTCCTTTGGCGGCGTTGGTGGGGGTGATGTTCGTGGTTTCGCAGCAGACCTTCGCCTGGGCTTCGCTGCGGGTGCTGAATAAGGTCCCGATGAACGATGTACTGGTGATTATCATGGTGACGGTGATCACGGTGTTCACCGACCTGGCCATGGCGGTGTTGTGCGGGATCATCATTGCGGCGCTGAATTTCGCCTGGCAGCAGGCCCGGCAGCTGTACGCCGACAGTCACCTGGAAAGCGACGGGAGCAAGCTGTACCGCGTGCACGGCACCTTGTTTTTTGCCTCGACCACGCCGTTTCTCAACCAATTCGACGCGGCCAACGACCCCGTGCAAGTGACCCTCGATTGTCGCCACCTGAGTTTCGTCGATTACTCCGCCATCGCTGCATTGGAAACCTTGCGCGAGCGCTACAGCAAGGCTGGCAAGCACCTGCGTGTGCTGGGCCTGTCCGAGCGCTGCAAGAAACTGCTCAAGCGCGCCCGGGTACAACACGACTGAGATCCGCCTGCCTGATCGTTCCCACGCGCAGCAAAGGATGATCGTTCCCACGCTCCGCGTGGGAATGCCTCTTCGGACGCTCTGCGTTCGGCTGTGAAGGGACGCGGAGCGTCCGGGGATGCATTCCCACGCAGAGCGAGGGAACGATCCGTGGTGATGAAAATATACCTGCCTGATTTTCATTAATTGCGACACGACATATCTCTGAGCGACATCCCTTACCTCTGCACGAAAATTACTTTCACCTCGTTTGAAAATCGCGTCTCGAAATGTTTTAAGAGTTTCACAAAACTTTCGACGTGACCCTCTCGAGGAGTACCGCATGACCCCGTCCTTCGGCTATTGGCTGCTGGTGTATGCCGCTGTCGCCATCATCGCGCTGATCGTGCTGATCGCCCGTTACCGGCTCAATCCGTTCATTGTCATCACCCTGATCTCCATCGGCCTGGCGCTGGTGGCGGGCATGCCGCCGTCCGGTGTGGTCGGCGCCTATGAGGCGGGCGTCGGCAAGACCCTGGGACACATCGCCCTGGTGGTGGCGCTGGGTACCATGCTCGGCAAGATGATGGCCGAGTCGGGCGGCGCCGAGCAGGTGGCGCGCACCTTGATCGACCGCTTCGGCGAAAAAAACGCGCATTGGGCGATGGTGTGTATCGCTTTCCTGGTCGGGCTGCCGTTGTTCTTCGAAGTCGGTTTCGTATTGCTGGTGCCGATCGCGTTCACCGTGGCGCGGCGGGTCGGCGTGTCGATCCTGATGGTCGGCCTGCCGATGGTCGCCGGCCTGTCGGTGGTGCATGCGCTGGTGCCACCGCACCCGGCGGCGATGCTGGCGGTGCAGGTGTATCAGGCGTCGGTGGGGCAGACCTTGCTCTATGCGATTGCGATCGGTATTCCCACGGCGATCATCGCCGGGCCCTTGTACGCCAAATTCATCGTGCCGCGCATCCAGTTGCCGGCGGAAAACCCACTGGAGCGGCAGTTCCTCGAACGTGAACCGCGCGACAGTCTGCCAAGTTTCGGCCTCACCATGGCAACCATCCTGTTGCCGGTGGTGTTGATGCTGATCGGCGGCTGGGCCAACCTGATTTCCACCCCTGGCACGGGTTTTAACCAGTTTCTGTTGTTCATCGGCAACTCGGTCATCGCATTGCTGCTGGCGACTTTGCTGAGCTTCTGGACCCTTGGCCTGGCCCAGGGCTTCAATCGCGAGTCGATCCTCAAGTTCACCAACGAATGCCTGGCGCCGACTGCGAGCATCACCTTGCTGGTGGGCGCCGGCGGCGGCCTGAACCGGATTCTGGTGGACGCCGGTGTCACCGACCAGATCGTCGGCCTGGCTAACGAATTTCACTTGTCGCCGTTGCTGATGGGCTGGTTGTTCGCCGCCTTGATGCGCATCGCCACCGGCTCCGCTACCGTGGCCATGACCACCGCCTCGGGCGTGGTTGCCCCCGTGGCGATCGCGATGGGTTATCCACACCCGGAGCTGCTGGTGCTGGCAACGGGGGCGGGCTCGGTGATCTTTTCCCACGTCAACGACGGCGGCTTCTGGCTGATCAAGGAATACTTCAATATGACGGTGACCCAGACCTTCAAGACCTGGACGGTGCTGGAGACCCTGATCTCGCTCGTCGCCTTCGGCCTGACCGTGGGCCTTTCCTACCTGATTTAACCGGAGCCGCCCGCCATGGACATCCTCTACCAGATCCGCGCCCGCCAGGATTCCTTCAGTGCCGGGGAAGGACGCATCGCGCGCCTGATGCTCGACGATGTGGGGTTTGCCGCCTCCGCCAGCCTGGATGAGCTGGCGCTGCGCGCAGAGGTCAGCACTGCCACGCTGTCGCGTTTTGCCCGTACGGTCGGCTGCAAGGATCTGCGCGACCTGCGGTTGCAACTGGCCCAGGCCAGCGGCGTCGGCAGCCGTTTTCTCGATCCGGCGGGCACACCGGAGCAGTCAGCGTTCTACGGGCAGATAGTCGGCGACATCGAATCGACCCTGCGCCAGCACCTGTCAGCCTTCGACGAGTCGCGGTTCGCCGATGCCGTGAAACTGCTGGGCAAGGCGCGGATGATTCATGCCTTCGGCATGGGCGGCTGTTCGACCTTGTGCAGCGATGAGTTGCAAGTGCGCCTCGTGCGCCTTGGCTACCCGATCGCGGTCTGCCACGACGCGGTAATGATGCGGATCACCGCGGCCAGTCTCAGCGCCGATCAGGTAGTCATCGTCTGTTCACTGACCGGGATCACCCCCGAACTGCTGGAAACCGTGGAACTGGCCCGCAGCTATGGTGCGCCCGTTCTGGCCATTACCCGAGGCGATTCGCCGCTGGCGCAACTGGCCGACATCGTGCTGCCGCTGCAAAGCGCCGAGACCTCCTTCATCTATAAACCGACAGCAGCACGCTACGGCATGTTGCTCGCCATCGATGTGCTTGCCACCGAGCTGGCACTGGCCAATCCTCAAGACAATCAAGAGCGCCTGCGGCGGATCAAGCTCGCCCTGGACGATTACCGCGGCGGCGACGATCACTTGCCGCTGGGAGACTGACATGATGTACGACACGCTGATTCGCAATGCCCTGGTCATCGACGGTAGCAACAGCCCTGGCTATCCGGCCGACGTGGCGATCCGCAATGGCCGCATCGAGCGCATCGGTGACTTGCAGGATGCCCGTGCCACCGAAGAAATCGACGCTGCTGGCCGCGTGTTGGCGCCCGGCTTCATCGATGTACACACCCACGACGACACGGTGGTGATCCGTCAGCCGCAGATGCTGCCCAAGCTCAGCCAGGGCGTGACCACGGTGATCGTCGGCAATTGCGGGATCAGCGCCTCGCCGGTGAGCCTGCGCGGCGATCCACCGGACCCGATGAACCTGCTCGGCAGTGCTGCGGCGTTTGTTTATCCAACATTCGGCGATTACCGTGCGGCAGTGGAGGCGGCAAACACCACGCTGAACGTCGCCGCGCTGGTGGGCCACACCGCGCTGCGCAGCAACCACCTCGACGACCTGTTTCGCACCGCTACGCCCGATGAAATTGCCGCCATGCGCGAGCAACTGCGCGAAAGTCTGGAAGCTGGCGCCTTGGGCTTGTCCACCGGTCTTGCCTACGCCAGTGCGTTCTCGGCATCGACCGATGAAGTGATGCAACTGACCGAAGAGCTGACAGCGTTTGGCGCGGTCTATACCACCCATTTGCGCAGCGAATTCGAGCCGGTGCTGGACGCCATGGACGAGGCATTCCAGATCGGCCGGCATGCGCAGTCCCCGGTGATCATTTCCCACCTCAAATGTGCCGGCGCCGGTAACTGGGGGCGCAGCCCGCAACTGTTGGCGTCCCTTGAGCAGGCGGCGAAAACCCACCCGGTGGGCTGCGATTGCTATCCGTATGCCGCCAGTTCCTCGACCCTGGACCTCAAGCAAGTCACCGATGCCCACCGCATTACCATCACCTGGTCAACGCCGCACCCGCAGATGGGCGGGCGCGACCTGATGGATATCGCCGCCGAGTGGAACCTGTCCCTGCTCGATGCCGCCCGCCAGTTGCAACCGGCGGGCGCTGTGTACTACGGGATGGACGAAGCCGATGTGCGACGGATTTTGGCGCACCCTTTGTCGATGGTCGGCTCCGACGGCCTGCCGGAAGATCCGTTTCCTCATCCACGCTTGTGGGGCGCCTTCCCTCGGGTGCTCGGCCATTTCAGCCGTGACGTAGGACTGTTTCCCCTGCACACCGCCGTGCACAAGATGACCGGCTTGTCGGCGGCGCGGTTCGGCCTCAAGCAAAGGGGCGAGATCCGCGAAGGCCATTGGGCCGACCTGGTGCTGTTCGACCCGGCAACCATTCGCGATGTCGCGGACTTCAACGACCCGCAACGGGCGGCCGAAGGCATCGATGGGGTGTGGGTCAACGGGGTATTGAGTTACCAGGACGGTCAGGCGAACGGGCGCAGGGAAGGGCGGTTCCTGGCGCGGGAAGGGGATTTGCGTGGGGGATTCTTGTGACATTGGTGTTTACCAAATACCTGAGTCCGTTGGGCGTCTTAATGGGTTTTTAGCGGGACATGATGTGCTAGTCTGAAATCAATGATTTCATTGATTGCGGGAGGCGTCATGGCCAGTATCACGATTCGAAACCTCGACGATCAGGTCAAGGAGCAGTTGCGAATAGCGGCTGCTCATAACGGGCATTCGATGGAAGAGGAAGCTCGCCTTATCCTGGGTAGGGCATTGGCTACCGTCGATCGTGCGGGAGGGCTAGGCAGCAGAATCCGCAACAGATTTGGTGTGTGCGGTGGAGTTGACCTGGATCTGCCCGTACGGCAGGAGAAAGCAACCGCGGTGGATTTCTCCGAATGATAGTGCTTGATACCAATGTGCTTTCGGAGTTTATGCGGGTTGAGCCTGACGCTCAGGTTCTGGCCTGGGTAGATGCACAACCTGCCATGGAACTGGCAATTGCTGCCATTACCGTGGCGGAAATTCTCCATGGCCTCGCCCGACTCCCATCCGGCAAGCGCAAGCAAAAGCTTGAAGCCCATGCGATGGCGATGTTTGAAGAGGACTTCGCCGCGAGGATATTGCCTTTTGATGTGCATGCCGCCGTTGAGTACGCGACGTTGGTGGCGGGTTGTGAAGCCAAGGGGCGGTCTGTGTCGATGGCTGATGCGCAGATTGCCGCCGTCTGCCGAGTTCACGGAGCACCGATTGCCACCCGCAATGTTCGTGATTTCGAGTTTCCCGGGCTGGAAGTAATCAACCCGTGGCAAGCCTGAGTGCCTTCATTGACAGCTGGATCGCCTTCGCGAGCAGGTTCGCTCCCACAGGATGCTCATTGAACCTGTGGGAGCGGGCTTGCTCGCGAATGGATCTTTCATTCACTGCGCAGTGAATCTCAGACGCGGAAGTGGCTGACCATCATCTGCAACTGATTCCCCAGTCGCGCCAGTTCCACGCTGGACTTGGCCGTCTCATCGCTGGCCGCAGCGGTCTGTTCCGACACGTCGCGCACGTTGATGATGCTGCGGCTGATCTCTTCGGCCACCGCGCTTTGCTGCTCGGCCGCGGCCGCGATCTGCTGGTTCATCGACTGGATGTTGGACACCGTGCGGGTGATGTTTTCCAGTGAGGTGCCGGCCTTGCGGGTCAGGGCCACGCTACTGTCGGTCAGGGTGCGGCTGTTGTTCATCACGGTCGCCACTTGCTGGGTGCCGTTCTGCAGGGCCGCCACCAGGCCTTCGATTTCCTCGGTGGATTTCTGCGTGCGTTGCGCCAGGCCCCGCACTTCGTCGGCCACCACGGCAAACCCGCGTCCGGCTTCACCGGCGCGTGCCGCTTCAATCGCAGCATTGAGGGCCAGCAGGTTGGTCTGTTCGGCCACGGCCTTGATCACGTCCATGACGCTGCCGATCTTGTCGCTTTCCTGTTGCAGCAGGCCCATGGCTTCGGTGGAGCGTGCCACTTCGCTGGCCAGGCGTTCGATCTGGGTGATGGCTTCGCCGACAACCTTGTCCCCTTCGCGGGCTTCACCATCCGCCGCGGCGGCGGCCTGGGAGGCTTGTTCGGCATTGCGCGCGACTTCCTGCACGGTGGCGGTCATCTCGTGCATGGCGGTGGCGACCTGGTCGGTCTCGACTTTCTGGCTGTTGACCCCGGCGCTGGTCTGCTCGGTCACGGCCGACAGTTCTTCGGCCGCGCTGGCGATCTGGGTGACGCCGTCGCGAATACCGCTGATCAGGTCACGCAGGGTCACGCCCATGCGCGCGATGCCTTGTTGCAAGACACCCAGCTCATCGCGGCGGGTCACCCTCACGTCCAGGGACAGGTCGCCACTGGCGATGCGATCGACCACGGCCAGGGTTTCGCGCAGCGGGCCGGTGATCTGCCGGGTAATGAGAACGGCGGCAATAATGCCGACCAATAGAGCCAGCAGCGTGCTGATCAATTGCAGGGTACGCGCCTGGGCGCTTTCGGCATCGCGACGGTCGAGCTGGATCTGATATAGCTGTTCGCTCAGGCTCACGATGGCCGCGCCCTGGTCGGTCATTTCCTTGCGCGCCTGCACGGCGTCGCTGTTCGCGGCTTTGTAAGCCTGCAAGGCGCTGCGGTAGTTGCCCAGTGCGGTTTCCAGCTGACGCAGGGTTTCGGGCTGGGCGTCGGTGAAATGCACGTTGAGCTGTTTCAGGCTGGCAATGGCGGCGTCCAGTTGAGCGACGGCTTTTTGTTCGGTTTCGGCATTGGTGGTCGCGGTGTAGCCACGCACTTCGTAGCGGGCCAGCAAGAATGCTTGCCGGGCGGCGGTGATGGCCTGGAACTGCTCGAAGCGCTGATCACTCGGTGGCAGTTGTTGCACGCGGCTGTTCAAATCGTCGATCAGCGTGCTGGCCGTTTCGGCGTTGGCGCCCATGACGTCGCGTGCGCTGTTGCCGGTGCGATAGGCGCCACGCATCTTGGCCAGGGACGTTTTGTAGGCGTCGATGACAGTGCCTTGCTCCTTGAGCAGCTTGAGGTTTTCCGGGCTCTTGAACTTCGCCAGCAAGGCCTGTTGCTGGTCGGAAAAGGCCTGCAGCGTGGTCTGCACATTCTGCGCGGCGGCTTCGTCGCCGTTGGTCAGCATGTACTGCAGGCGCACCACGCGCAGCTTGGTCAGGCCGGCGTTGAGCTGGGTGATGTCGCTCATCCAGTTGCTGCGGTCGATCAGACTGCCCAAGCTGGTCCAGCCGGTCAGGGCAAGGACGCAGGTCAGGGCCAGGACCAGGCCGAAGCCCAGGCCCAGTTTCAGGTTCACGCTGATGTTGCCGAACCAGCTATTCATCAAATTCCTCCAGGAACGTGTGTTTCTTGATCGTCGGTTGGCTGGAAGATTGTTGTTCTTAGGCGCCAGCAAGGTGGGTTGCAGGTCTGTATCGGCAGCAATCGTGAGAGCTGAAAGGATTTTGTCGGGCGGATTCTGTAACAAGCTTTTTGCCGCAGGCTTAAGCTTTTTTTCACATTGGTTTCACTGGTAGCCGACGCCCGCCTCCTTACCCTCACGGCACCTGATGAAGGGCTGCGAGGCGGCTTGATGTGGAACTGAGACTGAGTCTGTTCGGAATAACCCGCTCGATCGACCTGAGGCGTTTAGCCCGGTATCGCAATGCGCTAGTGGTGCTGGCGTCGGCGCTGCTGGCGATTACCTTGACAGTATTGCTGTTACGGCCTGCCGCCGTGCCGGACCTGGCCCATGGCAATGTGCAGGGCGCGCGGGCGCTATTGGTGGGTTGGGCCAAGGGTGACATGATCGTGCTGGTTCGCCATGTCGAGCGTTGCGATCACTCCAGCGCGCCCTGTCTGAGTGGCGATGATGGCATCACCGATCGCTCGCGCAGTGTTGCGGTGGCCGTCGGGGCGCAATTCGAGCGACTGGGTCTGGCGCGGGCCGACATCTACAACAGCCCGATGGTGCGTACCGCGCAGACCAGCGGGTACATGTTCAACAGGGTCGACGCTGGCGATGACTGGTTGATCAACTGCAAAGGCACGATGTTGCGCGACGCCCTGGCGCACAAGGTCGCCGGGCGTAACCTGATCCTGGTGACCCACAGCGAATGCATGGCGCAACTGCAAAAGGATCTCGAGGTGCCCACCTCGACCTTCGGCTACGGCGCCGCGCTTTTCGTCACTGCCCAAGCACTGCAAGCACCACACGTACTTGGATTCATCGAGGCCTCGGACTGGCACTCGGTGACCACCGAATGAATTCACACTCTGAACCAGGACACACGATGCAGACGGCTTCCCGCTCCCGTTTTTACTGGCTGAACTTTGGTATCCCACTGGCCTGCGCGGTCGTGGTGTTCCTGATGTTCGACCTGACCCAGATCGACATCGCCTTCAACAATCTTTTTTATGATCCGGTGACGCAGACGTTCCCGCTGGACCATGTGCACCTGTTCGAAAAAATCACTCATAAATGGGCGCGGATCATTCCGAACTGGACCGGCGAAATCGCCATCATCGGTGCCTTGCTGTCGTTTCTCTGGCCGCGTTTGAAGGCGGAAAAACACGCGAAAATCATCGCCTTTCTGGAAAAGATCAAAGTTGCGCCGGTACTGCGTTTCGCCACCCGGCATCGTCGGGATTTCCTCTACGTGGTGCTTGCGTTCTCCATCAGCACCGGCGTGATTCACTACCTCAAGGGCCACACCAGTGTGTATTGCCCGATCGAGACGACCCAGTACGGTGGGAAGATCGAGCATAAGGAATGGTACGAGAATTTCGATCTACTCAAAGTCGCGGGTGACGGTCGCTGCTGGCCGGGCGGGCATGCCTCCGGTGGCTTCACCATGCTCGCCTTGTACTTTGTTGCACGCCGTTACCGCTGGCGCTATTCCAAGGCAATCATGTACGGCTCGCTGGCCCTCGGGTTCGTGTATGGCACGACGCGGGTGGTACAGGGTTGGCACTACATGTCCCACACCTTCTGGGCCGGGATCTTCGTGTGGCTGGCATGTTTGCTGACGGCGCTGGCGTTTTACGGAAGAGCACGGCTGGAGATGCCGGTGCTGCACAAGGCTGAAAAACCGGCATTGGTGGCTCAACCTGTCGGACTTACTCCTGCGGATCAATAGTATCCAGCGCCCGGTTCACAGCCAGCTCCGCCAGCATGACGATCTGCGCAATCCCCAGCGCGGTGTTGCGCTGGGGGCCGCTGAGGTAAGTGGCGAAATCATTGAGCATGACGCTGGCTGAAGCCAATGATTCGCACGCGTGGGCGAGTAGGCTTTCGGATTTTATGTCGGGGTGGAGCGTGAAGAAGGGGCTGGGGCGGTAGGGTTTTTCAGTTGTGAAAGGCGGATCCGGGATAAGTTTATCCATCTGAGTTCTCCACTCGATTTGAGAACCACCACAATCACCGATCTCACGCGGAGAAATGGGTGGCAGCTATGTGCGGAGTGAGATTACCGGGAGTAGGAAACCGGCCAGACCGAAGTCTGCCCGCACACAGCCGCCATAAAACATTGCTGACAGCGCATAGCTGGCGGCAATTATGGTGGTACTGGCACTGGATTCATACTCCCGGGATCTCACACCCGATCACTGATTTGTCAGTGACCACCAAAGGCTAAACAGCCCCCTTCCGAGCGACAACCTGAAAGACCTGTGGGATTTTTCTCCTCAATTCGTC
Source organism: Pseudomonas sp. PSB11 (assembly GCF_014596605.1). Taxonomy (NCBI): domain Bacteria; kingdom Pseudomonadati; phylum Pseudomonadota; class Gammaproteobacteria; order Pseudomonadales; family Pseudomonadaceae; genus Pseudomonas; species Pseudomonas sp. PSB11. Next base: position 18,834 of record NZ_NOIO01000032.1, on the reverse strand, counting down.
CCGGAGTAGGACTTTTCGCAAGACAAAAAAAAGCCCGCGGGAGGGCGGGCAAACCGTAGTTTCTTGAATGAGCGAGGGCAAATTTACAGGGAGTTGCCTGAACGCGGGGTGAAGAAAAGTTCATGTGTTGCCCGGGGGGGCGAAAGCGGAAAGTGGCTCAATACTCCGTCACCTTCTGCCTGCGCAAGATCCACCCAGCTTCGCCCGGCATCAACCGGTACTGAATCTCGCGCATCTTCCCGGTCCTGCCCGCCGAGGTGTCCGCACTGTCATACAGCGCAAACCGCTGCACCAATGTGTTTTCCACCACGGCAAACTCATCCTCTCCCCGATACCCCTTGGCAATCGTCGGGTCTTCGCTGACCGGTGGCAGATAGATCGCACTCAGCGACTTTTTACGATTGGCGGCGTAGGCCACGAGTTCGCCGGGTAGTCCGCGCCCTGGTGACCTGACGAAGACGTAAATTTCCGGTGAGCCATCTCGATCAAGGTCCGCGACCTCCGCCCGGGCAATGTCGCCATTCAGGGGGTGAGTCATGGCTGAGTTATCTATTTCCAGGCCTTGGGGAGAGATGCGTATTGCCCGGCTACCGTCGATCGACTCATCCGTCACATGAAAGACAATGCCCTGCAGTTCCAGCGTCTGGTCGAAAGGCCGGCCGCCTTTGCTGGCATCGGGGGCACCAAGGTTCAACGAGAGACTGTAGTTCGCCACTTCGTTGCGCCGGGCGGCATTGCGCATGAGGTAAACCTGAACAACGTATTGGCCATCGGCGGGCAACGGTCCGAGAAAGTGATTGCCCATGATCGAGCCGTTGAACAGCGCGTATTCCTCGCCTTTGGCGGTGATATTGAAATAGGCTGAAGCATTGGAAGGCTTGAGGTCGACCGTCAACATCTGGCCCGCCTTGGCGCGCAGGCGGTACTCGGCGGTCAGCCGGCCCTTGATGGAGTCTGAGAACGTGGCGCTGTCAGCACCGTTTTTGAAAACGACGTGCTCGACCCGAGGGGCAACTTCGCTGGCGGCCTGAGCGGGCAGGTAAACCATTGCAGCAAGAAGGGCGAGAGTCCGGATGGTCATGTCTGAATTCCTGAATGCTTCTGTTGAATGCCAAGGTCAGTTCGCTCAGCCGTAAATCCGCCATCATTTTCGTCAGTGACAGTATGTACATTCCTGCCCAATGGTCCCAAACATTCAGTGCATCACCCATTGAACGACAATCTGTCGGAGAGTCAGGCGCCGAGGTTTCTCGCATCCGCAACACCAATGGCGAGCACCTGTTCCTGAAATCAGAGCCCATCGGCGCGCACAGCGAACTGCCGCAAGAGATTGAGCGTCTGCGATGGATGAACCGGCTTGACCTGCCTGGGCCAACAGTTCTTGAGACCACGACAGAAAACGATCGCCATTGGTTGCTCATGAGTGCCGTCCCCGGACAAGATCTGGCCAGTGCCAACAGTTTGTCTGCACCCCAAGTGATCAGCATCCTGGCGAAAGCGCTGCGTACCCTGCACCAGGTGCCAACAGAGACATGCCCTTTTGACCACTCCCTGGAGCAGCGTATAGAGGCCGCTTGGAGCCGAGTGAGAGCCGGGCTCGTTGACGAGTCAGACTTTGACGATGAACGGCTGGGTCGGACCGCTGAGGATGTTTTCGCAGAGCTGCTGTCGACGCTTCCCGAAACCTATGATCTGGCGGTCACCCACGGCGATGCCTGCCTGCCGAATTTCATGGTCGAAGCAAGCCGCTTTACCGGCTACATCGACTGCGGCCGATTAGGCATCAGTGACATCTATCAAGACCTTGCCCTGGCTGCCCGAAGCATTGAAAGCAATTTGGGACCGGCATGGGTAGCCCCTTTTTTTCGTGAGTACGGTGTCGAGCCAGATCAGCAACGTATAGCGTTTTACTGTTTGCTGGACGAGTTCTACTGAGTTTGGCTGGCCTCTTCGCGGGCAAGCCCAACCCCGCCTTGTCCGCTGAACCAACGAGACGCCGTGCACGCATGGCGACGAAATCGAGGGATCCCATGTCAACCAATTGAGGGTAATCTGGCTCCCACAGAAATCAGTTGCTCCCACAGGGGGGGGGCCGCAGTGCTCTTGTGAATGTGGCGGCTTAGCTCACTCCTGCGCCTGACGCTGCAGCAGCTTGCAAACCTCCACATTCACCTCTACAAACGCCTCCCAGCTGAACCGCTGCGCATAGTGCATCTGGTACTGCCGGTCGACCCGGCAGATATCCGGCCGGGTCTCGTAGATCAGGCAGTGCTTGTTGGCATCACTGTAATGCCGGCAAGCCCCATCCCCCCGATCCAGATACTGCGTCTGTTCCGCCAGGTGCACATTGCGGCAACACAGCCCGCACTGCGTACAGGGAAACGCCGGCAGCGTCATACCAGCGAAGCCAACCAGTTGCGCGTGCTGGTCGCGTTACCCACCTGGAACGGCAACTCTATCCCACGAGCCTCCACAGCCTGCTGCAGTATCGCGCTGCGCTCGATCTCGTCATTGCACGCCTCAAGCTCCTGGGTAAAGGCATGCAACTCCTCTACGTCCAGGTTGAACTCCAGCCGGCTCAGCTCCAGCAGGTAACGGTCCAGCTCCGCGTTGATTGCCTGGAACTCGCGCACCGTGCCGGCGTGCGGCGTCAGCGATTCGATGAAGGCCCAGAGCTTGCGCGCCATCGCGCTGTGCAGCAGGAAGTAGTTCAGGCCCAGAGTCACCAGGCCCGTCACCAGCGCACCGGCAAACGCGGCCAGCTCGGTGCCGAACGGGAAACTGAGGAACGGCACTAGCTGGGTGTAAGCCATGGTGCCCACCACCGTGGCAACGCCCACCGACAGCAACGACGTCACCGCCTGGCACTGCTCCACGAAGCTTAGTTGGTCAGGGTTGAACACCATCAGCTTGATGGCCTTGACCAGCTGACCCCACAACTCGCGGATGATCTTGATCGCCATCGCCTGAGTGGTGGCGAAGATGTTGAACATGGTGGTGGTCAGGCTCCCGAGCACTCCAGCAAACACGCCATCCTTGAATGCCACCAGGAAGTCGTTGAAACGCGCCTGCACCCGCTTCCAGATGCCCTTGAGCGACTTGTTGATGCTGTCGACGAAGGCCTCCAGGCTGAAAGTGTGCTTGAGCTTGTTCAGCAGGGCCGGCAGTTGCTCGCGCAGTTCGAACCACACTTCCGCCATCACCAGCCCGAGCATCTGCCGGGTACCCATGGCCAGGCCTGCCGAGCCGGCGGCATGGGCAGTATGGTGGAGGAATTTGCTGCTGGTGTAATAGGCCTTGTTGATCTGCTGATCGTAAGGGGCCCGTGCCTCGGCATCGCGCTTGAGCATGGCATCGGGGTCTACGGTCTTGAGTTCCTTGATCTTGCTTTCGGTCTTGCGAATTTTGTCTTCCAGCGCACGGGCTTCATGTTGCTGCTGCGGCGTTTCGCGCGGCATTTTCGTCAGGCGCGCGCGGTCGCCCGCCAGCGACTTCTCATGGTTGGAGATCAGGCCCGGCAGCTTGTCCAGATACTCCTTGATCGGCGTCTGCTTCTTCGATTTGTTGACCGTCTCGTGGGTGGTCTGCAGGTTGCTGCTCTGGTTGGCCAACTCCACACCACTGAGCCCGGCCAGCACCCGTCCGGCATCATCGTGGATTTCCTTGGCGCTGATCACGTGGTCCAGGTTGCGCTGTTCATGGGCAGCCATCACCTTGCTGCGGTAAGGGTCCTTCAGCGTGCCTGCCGCTTGGCTGGCCTTGTCTTTCTGGCCAGTGGCGATGTAATTCGCGTGTTGGTGGTAGGGCGTGGAATCGTACTCGCCAAGCTGCTCGAAACTCTGCTTTTCTGCGTCGGTCGCCCATACGCCGTTGCGCACGTTGTGGATGGTGTCCACCTTGCCGCCCTGCTTGTCCTTGAACAGCAGAAAGTCCAGGCCAAAGCTGGTCGTGAGGCTGGTGATTACAGTTTTTTCGAGCTCTTCGGCCCAGGGGAAGTCTTGCGCTGCGGCGTGCATAAGGGCATCCATGACGAATGAGTGAAGGCGAAGCGGAGGCGGGGCCTTTCGGCTCCGCACAGGGCCTCAGGCGGGCTCTACGCCTTGCGCCTTGGTCTTGGTTTCGCTGATCTGCTCGTCCAGCTTGGTGCTGTTGAGGATCATCGAGCCATCGGCATCGGTAGCCATGACCGGGACGTCGTTCTTGTCCTTGACCACATTGCCGTTCACTTCCTTGACCTTGAACAGCGGGGTGGTGATCAGGTCGACCAGGATGGCGGCCAGGGCAAAACCGTTGTTGATCGCGCGCAGGATGGTTTCGCTCATGCTGGCCATTTCAGCGTGCGGGTCGAGCTTGCGGGAGCGGATGTCTTCAATACGGCGGGCTGCGTACTTGAGGTGTTCGAAGTACTTGTCGAACTGTCCGTACACCGACTTCAACACGTCATTGATGTCGAAGGCGTAGTCTTCTGCCTTGCTCAGCTGCTGCTGGGCTTTCTGCAGCTTGGTGATCGCACTGTCCACTTCGCGGTCAGCCTTGTGGGCATTCTTCAGCGCTTCATCGCCATGGCTGTCGTAAGCCCAGCCGGCGATAGCCAGCACCGGGCCTGCCACGGCGGCGCCCAGGATTGCGGTACCGCCAGCCATGCCCAGGCCGCCTGTGGCGAGCGAGCCGCCGCCGATTGCCGCCAGCGTCGCGTTGGTCGCCGCCACCCCGGCCAGCGAGGAGATGGCGGTGCCGGTGGATGCCGCGCCCAGCGCCATGACGCCTCCATATACGGCAAACCCGGCCGCCGCGCCGGCAATGCCTGCTCCTGCGGTGGCGCCCAGCACGCCAACAGCGGTGTAGCTGTAGCTCTCGATGCTCTGCAGCTTGTGCTTCGGAATATTGATCTTCAGCTTGTCCTGGCGGTCTGCGTTGAGCTTGTCCAGCAAATCGTTGGCGAGGGTCTTGAACTCGTCGAACTTCTTGCCGATCTCGAGTTCTTCCCGGCCCAGCGCCTCAAGTGCCGTGTTAGTGGCTTTTTCCTGTACGTCGAACGCTTCCTTTTTGTCGGAATAACGCGCTTTGGCAGCGTTGACGATGTCATCGGCTTCCGAGTGCTTCTGGTAGCCGTCGTAGCCTTTCTTGGCACCGTAGGCAGCACTGACCAGCGCGGCAGCGCCGAGGATGAGGGGTAGTGGCATGGCAATGTCCTTTCGATTGTTGAAGGTCAGGCGGGTTGCAGTTGCGGGGTTGCATGAGTGTTCTGGTACAGCGCCTGCATCGAATTCAGTCGCTCGCGCACTTCGTCCACCCACACACGGGGCGCATGCAGGCGAATGTTTTCATTCAGGGCGAAGATCCACCACAGCGTTTCGCGGTCTAGCGGCACAGTGGCGTGCAGGCGGTGCCAGCCCTGCTCAGAAACGCTGCTCAAAGTCTGCTGCTGGCTCAGCGGCGTTTCGTTGAGCAGGGCAGCGATCTGCGGGCGTACATCCGCGATCAGCTCGACCTGGGCCTCGGCTTCTCGATAGCTGAAAACGCCGCTTGCGATGTAGGCATCCACGTCGAAGCTTTCATGTTCGTGACCGGCCTCTTCGAGCACGCTCACTTCGGTGATCCGGTGCAAGGCGAATTGGCGCAGATCGCTGTAGCCATCCACAGAGGCCAGCAGGTAGCTCACCGCGTGGCGCGACACCAGGCCAGCCGGGTGCAGGCGAAAACGCTTGAGTTCACCCTTGCTGCGGCTGTGGTAGAACACTTCCAGCTGCTTGCGCTCCAGCAGTCCAGCCGACACCTGGGCCCAGGTGTGCGCGCTGACTTGCGCCGGGAGCAGGGTCTTGCCGTTGGGCAGTGAGCGAACTCGCTTTGCCCAGTCGGCCAGGCCGTTGCCACCCAGGCCATTGAGGAAGTTGCGGGCCCGGCGGAACTGCGGGCCCAACTGGTCCAGAACGCTTTGCGGCAGGATCGGGCTCAAGTGGCTTTCCGAGAGGAACAGCGCCAGTGCGGTGGGCGCGTCCATGTCTTCCAGCTTGAGTGGTGCCTCGCGGGTGAAGCTCCAGCGGAAGGGCGTTTCGCTGTCGTCACACTGCAGGGAGAACGGGATCGACAACCGGCTCAAGTCACGCTGGATCGAGCGCAGGGTGACCGAGAAGCCTCTGTCTCGGAGCTTTTCTAGCAGGGTCGGGGTTGCAATACGCTGAGGTTCGGTGGGTATCAGGCGTAGCAATGCAAACAGCCTGAGCAGCGTATCCTTCGCTTGGGACATGGTAACTTCCTGGTTTTATGTCTCTACTGAGCGCCAGCAGGCTGGCGTCAAGTTGACGTGAATCCTACTCAATTGAATGGCTTTATGCCATCAATTGTTCAGGGGATGGTAGCTAGTATTTCGCTTTGTTTCAGTCTGCGGCAGGCCGCTGCGCTTCGCGTTCGCGCTTCATTTCGCTGTATTCGCGGTAGAACGCGTAGCCTTTGGTCAGCACCACGAAGAGTCCGATGGTGGCGAGCAGATTTTTCATCGTTGGGTCCTCTTGAAGATGTGGGTCATTGTCCGGGCTGGCGCGACAACCTGTGTCGAGCTGGCGAAGATTCAGCCGTGGAGCGTCAGGAATTCTTCCAGCCGTGTTTTGAGCACTTCCTTGGGGGTGGCCGTGCGACGGTGAGGCGAAGGGGTGTTGCAGGTGGGGCAGTGGGTGAACCAGTCGCGGTTCAGCACTAGCACGTCACTGCGTGGGAGGAAGGTCTTCTTCCAGAAGCAGTATTGGCATACGAGGGTAAAGGGCGGGGGAGCGATTGGCATGGCTGCACCTAATGATTAGCAAGTGCAGCCAGGATGGCAGTGGGAGGCGACAGCTTATGTCGTGCTTGCTGAGGTACTTCGGAAAGGTCCTACTCATCCCTGGGTAGAATACGGCAGCACTCTCTCCACCGAATGAGTTTTCTGACGCTCCACTTTCATGAGGGCCATTTCCATGTCCGTAGCCAACAGTGCCCTGTCACCGAAGAAATTTCTGCTATGTCCTCTACCGTTCCACGCTTCCACGTGGTGTCGGTAGCGAAGTTCATCTGCATGATATCCCTGACCTGAGGCCGTTACCTCACGTACCTACGTCACCTTGTGTGGCGGGGTTGGCGGAATCTGCCCATGTCGTGAGTAGCAGATCTATACAGATCGCCGAGAACATGCAGGATGCCGCACGAGCTGCGGGATGCGAATCGCCCTTGGGAGAACCACCACGGGGAGCGGCGTGACCTTGAAGGTTCGGGCCACCTCGTTGCTGCCAACGGCAGCGTTTCGATGTTTTTTCTAGCGCCATTGCGATGGGTGGGTCAACCGAGTTAGGTGCTGCTCATTGCGCCAGTCTTTGATAGAGGAAAGCCGTAGCCTTGAATGGTGGTGAGTGGGGATAAGCCGTTTGTCGCCTTATTGATGCGAGTCCCCGCGCATGGGAATGCGGAGCCTTCCTATGCTCGGGGGCTTTGCCTGAAAAGCGCAGAGCGGGCAGAAAAATGGCGACGGTCGCTGCATCTGTCGCCATCCCGTATCCCGCGCATTTCGCGGGGTAGCGCCGTTGTCGCCGCTGTCGCCAAAACAGTTGTCTTGCGCCAGCTGGGTTAGCGAATCGGCACCACGTTCCTGTCTCTGACTTGACCGTATGCTGAGGCGAGCAGGCTGCCGGTCGCGGCTTTTTGGATGTACTCACTCCACCAAGCCATCATCGGACGCCGGCGCTCGATGTAGTCGGCGCGGTTGTAGGCGCTGCGCACCTCATCCTTGTCGACATGCGCCAGTGCGACCTCAATGAGTTCGGGGTCCCAGCCATGTTCATTCAAGATGGTGCTGGCCATCGAGCGCATGCCGTGGCTGACCAAGCGATCCTGGAAGCCCATGCGTTTCAATGCCATGTTGGCGGTTTGGCTATTGGCATGGGTGCGAGGATTTCTGTCTGCTGGGAAGACGTATTCGCGATGGCCGCTGTGAGTTTTCAGTGACTCCAACAGTGCGACAGTGTGATCACTCAATGGGATGCTGTGTGGGCGGCGCTTCTTCATCCGCTCCGGTGGGATGGTCCAGACACGCCTTTCAAAGTCGATGTCTGCCCAGCGAGTAGTTGCCGCCTCGGCGGGGCGAGTCATCGTGTGCAACTGCCATTCGATCAGGCAGCGGGTCGTGCGTTTGATACTGGCGTTCGCGATCTCCAGCATGAGCTCGGGTAGCTCCTCGGGCGGGAGCGCGGCCATGTTTTCTTTCTTGGGCTTCTTGAAAACCGCCCGGATGCCACTGAGCGGGTTGGCGAAGATCAGGCCGGAGTTCACCCCGTAGGTCATGATCTCGTTAAGTCGCTGACTGAGACGCTTGACCGTCTCTAGGCTGCCTTTCGCTTCGATTGGACGAAGCAGATCGATCACCATCGGCGCGGTGATTTTCGCGAGCGGCGTCGTCTTCAAGTCCGGGAACACATGCAGCGTGAGCGACCGCCAGATGTCCTCGGCGTAGGCAGGCGTGACCGAGTCTTTCTTCAGCTCGAACCAGGCGGTGGCCACGTTCTCGAAGGTGTGTTCGGTTTCTGCGCGCTTGGCTTCATTCAGCGTATTGCGCTGCACCTTCGGGTCGATGCCTTGGGCCAGCAGCTCGCGTGCTTCGACCGCCATCTTTCGAGCATTTGCCAGCGAGAGCTCCGGGTAGGTACCAAAGCCCATGTTGATTCGGTTCTTGGTCACCGGTTCACGGTAATTGAAATTCCACAGCAACGAGCCGATGCTGCGTACGCGGAGCTGCAAACCGTCACCGTCAGTAAGGACGTAATCCTTGGACGCCGGTTTGACTCCCTAGAGCTGTCGATCGGAGAGGCGGAGGTTTTGAGCAGGCATGAGATTGTCCTCAGGCACTGATTCGGTATTCCAAAGATTAGCACCGGGTGGGCTGGAATCCGTCTGGAATACCCGAACGGCTGGAACTCAAAAACTCTCAAAAGACCGCAAAAGCGCTGGATGCCGCCTATTTACTGGATCGCAGGCACAAAAAAAGACGTCCTTGGACGTCTTTAGATGTTTGATTGGTGGAGCCGGGGGGATTTGAACCCCCGTCCGCCAGTACTCCGCTGTCGGTACTACATGCGTAGCCGTGTCTATTAAGTTAACCCTCAGCGACCCGACGGGCAGGGTGCTTTGGGCGAGTTGTGTAAGTTTTAGCCGCTTCGTCCACAACGTACTGCACGGCGATTCTGTTCTATATGACAATCACTTTGGGTTTACAGACATCCCCTGGTGATTGCTGGACCCGAAGGTACCAGAAGCTCAGGAATCTAAGGCTGCTTACGCAGCGAGAGACATTTCCTGGCCGTAGGTTTCGTCATTGGCAACTATAAGAAGTTGCAACAGTGGATTTACGAGTTCTGTTACCAACTCGGCATGCACCTAAAGTTTCGCAACCGGCGTCGAATCCTAAACGGCCCCGAACTCATTGCCCGAAAATCTCGTTGAGCAACAAGCCAGTACAGTGTACGCCAATGAGGCGCGGAAGGCCAACCCGAAGGTTGGCCTCGCCTGACATCAGTTGCGCGTTGGGTTTCGAATCTGCATTTTGGTGATCATGCCAGAGGTGATTTCGACGCAATCCTTGTCGTTACCGGCCGCCTGGGCAGCTTTGGATTTTTCCAACGCGGCTTTGACGTTGTCCAGCGAGTTTTCCGGTAGAGACGGCGCGCTGTCCACGAAGTCGCTTATCTGTTGAATATTTGCCGCACAAAGATCCTTGTCTGCCGCGAATACGGGCGATGCCAGCAGTGCCGCAGTGATAAACAATCCAGCCATTGCAGAGTGCTTCATGGGTATCTCCTTGCGCATGAGGGCTCGGTGCTGCCGGTCGATGAGGCTGCTGGCCGAGGGGTTTTTAAGCCCGTTCGCAGGGCCTAATTAAATGACTATAGCCGCGCGCAGGAATTCGGTTTTCTTTTGCGATTGCGTGGGGGATATGAAGATTGTAGGGGCGAGTTTGCTCGCGATGGCGCTGAGGCAACGCGTTTGGCCAGAAAACACGCGTTATCGTTGACGTCCATCGCGAGCATGCTCGCTCCTACAGGGGCGGGCGGGCTTGGGTTACGCGGTCCACCAGGTAAACCAGGCTGTGATAATCGATTCCGCCGTGCTGGCTAAGGCCGATTTCACAGGTGCGGCTGGTGGAGATGCCTTCGCTGCAATACTGCACCGCATCCTTCAAGGTACGCAGCGAATGTGCGTTCAGCTCCGGGGTGGTGAAGCCTTTGTCGCCGGCAAACCCGCAGCAGTGAATACCTTCGGGAATAACTACGTTATTGCTGCACTTGCGCGCCAGATCGATCAGCGCCTGGCTTTCGCCCAGGTGCTGGGTGCTGCAGGTGACATGCACGGCAATGGGGGCTTCCTGCGGTGTGAATTGCAGTCGATCCATCAAGTGTGTGCGAATGAAACGTACCGGATCGTACAGGTCCAGGCGCGCATCGCCGAGGTCCTGGGTCAGGCGCAAGGTGCAGGGGCTGGTGTCGCAGTAAATCGGATCGAGCCCGCCACGGCTGGCGTGGAGCAGGGCGCCGATCAGTTCCTGGCGTTTGTGTTCGGCCTGTTCGGCATAACCCTTGGAGGCGAAGGGCTGGCCGCAGCAGAGGTTGTCCAGATTGTCGGGGAAAACCACCTGATAACCGGCTTTTTCCAGCAGGCCGCGGGTCTTGTCGTACAGCGACATTTGCTCCTTGTCGCCCGCCGCCGGGCCCATGGCGCGTGAAACGCAGGCTGCCAGATACACCACGCGCGGGCGTTCGTCGGTCACCGACGGACTGAAGCGAATGGCTTTTTCCGGCTGCGGCATGGCGTTGGTCCATTGCGGGACCTGGCCTTTGGACAAGCGGGTCAGCGTTGCCGACAGTTTTGCCAGGCGTGGCGCGCCCAACAACATCCGTGCACCGTTGGCCACGTGGAGGGTGAAGCGCGCCCCTTGCAGCGCCGTGGCGAAATTGCCTTCAAGCCAGGTGGCAGTTTTCCTATGGGTAGCGTTCTGCCCACGAAGCTTTTTCACCAGCTCGCCGGTGTTGATGCCTACAGGGCAGCGTTGGGCACAAAGACCGGTGGCGGCGCAGGTATCGATGCCTTGGTATTCAAAGGCAGCTTCGAGTTCGCGGGTATCGACGCCGGCGCGTTTCTTCGCCTGGATGTCACGCCAGATCACGATCCGCTGGCGCGGGCTCAAGGTCAGGCCTTTGGAGGGGCAGACCGGTTCGCAGAAGCCGCATTCGATGCACTTATCCACAATCTCGTCGGCTGCTGGCAGCGGCTTCAGGTGTTTGAGGTGGATTTGTGGGTCTTCGCTGAGCACCACGTCCGGATTGAGAATACCGTTGGGATCGAGCAGGCGCTTGAGCTGCCACATCAACTGGTAGGCGTCGCTGCCCCATTCCAGTTCGACGAAGGGCGCCATATTGCGCCCGGTGCCGTGCTCGGCCTTGAGCGAACCACCGAACTCGACCGCCACCAGTTGCGCCACGTCGTCCATGAACGCCTGGTAGCGTGCGACTTCCTGGGGATTGTTGAAGCCTTGGGTGAAGACGAAGTGCAGATTGCCTTCCAGTGCATGTCCGAAAAGGATCGCTTCGTCGTAGTGATGTTTGTCGAACAGTTCGATCAGGCGGTTCACGCCGATGGCCAGTTGTTCCACCGGGAAGGTCACGTCCTCGATGATCACCGTGGTCCCGGTTTTACGCACCGCGCCAACGGCGGGGAAGGTGTCCTTGCGGATCGCCCAGAGTCGGGCGTTTTCCAGCGGGTCTTCGGTGAAATCGACTTGTTTCTCTACCGGGAACGAGGACAGTGACGCCATGATCTGCGCCAGTTGCTCGTGCAACAAAGAGGTCGATGCCGCGCGGGATTCGATCAGCAGGGCGCAGGCATTGTTCGACAGGTGTTGTACGAAAGCGGGCATGCCGGGCTTGTTCTGTACCGAGCGCAGGCTGCGGCGGTCCAGCAGTTCTACCGCTGAGACCGGTTGGCTTTTCAGTACGGTGACGGCGTTGCAGCAGGTTTCCACGTCCGGGAATACGATCAGCGCCGAGGCTTTGTTCGGGTGATCGATCACTGTGTCGTAGGTCACCGCGCTGATGAAGCCCAGAGTGCCTTCGGAGCCCACCAGCAAGTGACTCAAGATATCCACAGGCTCGTCGTAGTCCACCAGGGCGTTGAGTGACAGGCCCGTGGTGTTTTTCAGACGATATTTGTGGCGAATTTTTGCAGCCAGTTCGGCATTGGCGCGGGTCTCGCGGCCCAAGGTCGCAAGACGCTCCAGCAGGTCGCCGTGACTGGCGCGAAACGCCGCGACACTGGCGACATCTTCGGTATCGACACGGCTGCCGTCGGCCAGCACCAGACGGATGCCCGCCAGGGTGTGATAGGTGTTTTGCGCCGTGCCGCAGCACATGCCGCTGGCATTGTTGGCAACGATGCCGCCGATTTTGCAGGCGTTGATCGACGCAGGGTCCGGGCCGATCTTGCGCCCGAACGGTGCCAGCCAGGCGTTGGCCTGCGCGCCGATCACCCCCGGTTGCAGGCGGATTTGTGTGCCCTGGCCACGGATCTCGCGACCGTTCCAGTTATCCCCAAGTACGATCAACACCGAATCGCTGATGGCTTGCCCGGACAGGCTGGTGCCGGCGGCGCGGAAGGTCACGGGGACCCGGTCGCGCTGTGCCAGTTGCAGCAGCGCCACCACTTCGTCTTCGGACTCGACGCGAATGACCAGTTGCGGAATCAGTCGATAGAAGCTGGCATCGGTGCCGAAGGCCAGCGTCGACAGTGGATCGTCGAAACGCCGTTCCCGAGGAATCAGTTGCTGCGCATCGCGCAGGAAAGCGGCCGGTAGACTCATTGGTCCTCCAGGATCAACACCACGAGGTCTTTCGGGCCGTGGGCGCCGTAAGCCAGGACTTGCTCGATATCAGCGGTTTTCGAGGGGCCGGAAACCAGCAAGGCGTTGGTCGGCATGCCCTGGGACCATTCGAATTCCTGTTGTACCTGATAGAAGTTATCGCGGATTTCACTGGCCTTGAGCAAGGCGAAATGCACCGGTGGCGCCAGGCTCATGAGGCGCGGTTCTTCTCGCGTCGGCCAGAGAATCAGGCTGCCCGTGGCGGCGATTGCGCCAAGGGTGGTGGTCAGGCTCGCCGGGGTGTCGTTGAACAGTTCTGCTTTCCATTCCTCAACCGGGCGGTCGTAGGCCTTGAGCGTCGGCAGGCCGGGATTTTTCGCCCAGTGCTGCGAGACGCGTTGCCCGTGCGGCGTAGTCGGGGCGATCAACAGGCTAGGCAACTGGCGGTCTTGCAGCAGTGTTGCCAACAGGGTCGGCCAGTGCTCGCCCGAAGTCAGGTGGATTTCCGTGTGCACTGCTTCCATCAATTTGCGCAGTTGCGGGATGCGTTGATCTGGCGTGTAGGTATAGGGCTTGGTCACCAGTTCGACGTCGAAGTTGTCAGGCACCGGCGTGGTGCCTGTCAGGCTTGTGCGCAACTTGGTTAGGATATTTTGCTTGGCGCTCATCAACGATCTCCCTGTTTGGCCAGATGCTCGCGAGCCATGTCATGCAGTGAGCGGGCGGCGGGTTTCGGGGCACTGTGGTTCTGCGTCCATGGTCCGACATTGCTCGGCGTAAGGGCACGCAGGCGAGTTGCGGCCAAAGCGAACAGGCGATACAGCGTCGGTGAACTGTTGAGCCTGGCCCAGGCGTTCCAGATGAATCGTTCCTTGCGCGAGTACTTGCTGCCCTGGCCACGCATCACTTGATCCGGGCTGTCCGGCGCTTTCACGTTCTCTTCGCGCAAACGGCGCAGCAAAGACGGGATCGGGATTTTGACCGGGCACACTTCGCCGCAGGCACCGCACAGCGAAGAGGCGCTCGGATGATCCGGGACTTTCGCCAGGCCGACCATGTGCGGGGTGATGATTTTGCCGATAGGGCCGGGGTAGACCTCGCCGTAGGCATGGCCGCCGATTCGAGTGTAGACCGGGCAATGATTCATGCAGGCGCCGCAGCGGATGCAGTTCAAGGTCTGGCGCAGTTCGCTGTCGGCAAACGCCTGGCTGCGACCGTTGTCGAGCAGGACCAGGTGCACTTCCTGCGGGCCGTCGAGCTCATGTTCCTTGCGCGGACCGGAGATCATGTTGACGTAGGTGGTGATCGGGATGCCCAGGGCCGAGCGGGTCAGCAACGACAGCAGCGGCACTACGTCGCGCAGGTTCTCTACGACTTTCTCGATGCCGGTGACGGCGATGTGCACCGGTGGCACAGTGGTCGTCATGCGGCCGTTGCCTTCGTTTTCCACCAGCAACAGGGTGCCGGTTTCGGCCACGGCGAAGTTGACGCCGGAGACGCCGATGTCCGCTTCGAAGAACTTCTGCCGCAGGACCCTGCGACCGATCTGAATGAGTTGGTCAACGTCCTTGGTGTATTCCACGCCAAGTTTGTCGTGGAACAAGGACGCGACCTGACCGGCGTTCTTGTGGATCGCCGGCATGATTATGTGTGAAGGCTTCTCGTGGTCGAGCTGGACGATGTACTCGCCCATGTCCGATTCCAGGCATTCAATGCCCTGTTCAGCGAGGACGTGGTTCATCTCCATTTCTTCGCTGACCATCGATTTACCCTTGATCACTTGCCGCCCCTCGTGAGCGCGGATGATCGACAGGACGATGCCATTGGCTTCGTCCACCGTTTCCGCCCAGTGCACTGTCACACCGTTGCGGGTCAGGTTCTGTTCAAGTTGCTCGAGCAAATCGGGCAACTTTGATAACGCACGGGCGCGGACAGCATTGCCCAGCGCTCGCAGATGTTCTCTTTCGTGGGCATCGCTGAAAGCCGCTGCCCGCTTGGTCATCAGTGAATCCATCGCCTTGCGGAAGTTGCCCCGCAATTGCGCGTCGCCCAGGGCCTCGTGCGCCCGGGTGCGAAAGTCTTCTTCTACGGCGACCGTAGGAATAATCTCGGCGGCACTCATTGGGCACCTCCGGTACGCTGCCAGAGGAAGCTGGCCAGGTGTTGACCGCGCAGCGCTTCCTTCTGTTTCTCCAGCGAGCCGTTGATGTTCATCAGGCAACCGCAGTCGGCACTGAGTACCTGGTGCGCGCCGGATTCCTTCAACGAGCGGGTCTTGTCAGCCACCATCGCCCCGGAAATATCTGGCATACGGACGCTGAAAGTCCCACCAAAGCCACAGCATTCGCTTTCGTGGCTGTGTTCGACCCGCTCCACGTTGCCCAGTTGCGACAACAGCTCGCGGCCGTGCAGGTGGGTGTTCATCTCACGGCGTGCCGAACACGACGTGTGCAACGCTACCTTCACCGGCATGCCGCTGTCCTTCAACTGCACCTTGCAGACAAATAACAGAAACTCGGCCAGCTCATAGGTCCTGGCAGCCAGTGCCTGGACCTGTTGCAAGGTGTCCGGCTCATCCTTGAACAAGTCGGCATAGTGTTCGCGCAACATGCCCGCGCAGGAACCCGAAGGCACCACCACCGGATAATCCCCGGCGAACAGCGCCAGTTGCGAGCGCGCGACGGTCCTGGCCTGCTCGGTGTAGCCCGAGGTGTAAGCCGGTTGACCGCAGCAGCTTTGCCCTTGCGGGTACTCGACACGAATGCCCTCGCGTTCCAGCAGGTGGATCGCGTCCATTCCGGCTTGCGGGTAGAACAGATCCACTACGCAGGTCCCGAACAGGTACACCCGTTGTGGTTTCTCGCTGGGGTATTGCCGAGGCTCGGGCAGTGGCGGGGCGACACGGGTCGCATTCGGCACAGCGTTGTAAAAAAGCTCGCTCATCAGGCGTGTCTCTCGGCCGGTTATCCGTCCGTCGAGGCCACTGAATATAGAGAGAAAATCTTTCAGCAGCCTTGCAGACCGGGTAGTGAATAGCTGACGCCGGGGTCGTGGCCCGGCGTCGTTTTTTCCATGTCGCTTGTAGCGCTTAGTGCACCAGCATGCCGGTGAACCAGTAGGCCTGGGCCAGGGTGATCAGGCCGACAATCGTTGCAAAGAACAGGCTGTGCTTGAGGGTGAAGCGGAACAGGTCCGATTCCTTGCCCACCAGGCCAGTTGCCGCGCAGGCCACGGCGATCGATTGTGGCGAGATCATCTTGCCGGTCACGCCACCGCTGGTGTTCGCGGCCACCAGCAAGGTGTCGTTGACGCCGATCTGGTGGGCGGTGGTCGCCTGCAACGAACTGAACAGCGCGTTGGATGAGGTATCGGAGCCGGTCAGAAATACGCCCAGCCAGCCGAGGAACGGCGAGAAGAACGGGAAGGCTGCACCTGTACCGGCCAGGACCAGGGCCATGGTCGACGACATGCCCGAGTAGTTGGTGACGAACGCGAAGGCCAGCACCATGCCGATGGACAGGATCGGCCAGCGTAGTTCGTAGAAGGTCTCTTTCAAAGTGGTCAGACCAGTTTTGAAGTTGATCTTCAGGACCAGCATCGAGATCAGCGCCGAGAAGAAAATCGCGGTGCCGGTGGCGGAGATCGGGTCAAGCTTGAACACCGCCGGGAGGGCAGTCGGCGCGGCCACGATCGGTGCCACCTTGATGACCAACTGGTCCAGGTGCGGGATGGCGAAATTGAACACGAAGCTGTACATCGAGCCGCCCGCGGCAAACATCGCCTTGAATGGCTTGAGCGTCCAGATGGTCACCAGCACGGTCAGGATCAGGAACGGCGACCAGGCCTTGAAAATCTCCCCGAGGCTGTAAGGCGAAGCCACGGTGGTGCGCTTCTGGCCGAAACCACCGGCGCTGGCGCTGACCACGGAAGCCGAGACGGCGCCGACGATGTGTTGGCCGGCAGCGCGTTTTGGCTGCCAGACCTTCAGGAACAGGGTCAGGGAAACCAGGCTGGCCAGGGCCGACGTGATGTCCGGCAGTTCCGGGCCGATGAAGTTGGAGGTGAAGTATTGGGTCACGGCGAAGCTCAAGCCCGCGACCAGCGCTGCCGGCCAGGTTTCACGCACGCCGCGCAGGCCATCCATCATGAACACCAGCCAGAATGGCACGAACAACGACAGCAGCGGCAACTGGCGACCGGTCATGGCGCCAATCTTGAAGGCGTCGATGCCGGTCACTTGCCCGGCAACGATGATCGGAATGCCCAGGGCGCCGAAGGCGACCGGCGCGGTATTCGCGATCAGGCACAGGCCCGCGGCGTACAGCGGGTTGAAGCCCAGCCCTACGAGCAGTGCGGCGGTAATCGCCACCGGTGCACCGAAGCCGGCCGCACCTTCGAGGAAGGCGCCGAAGCAGAAGCCGATCAACAGGACTTGCAGGCGCTGGTCGTCGGTAATCGACAGCACCGAGCTGCGGATCACTTCGAACTGGCCACTCTTGACCGTCAGTTTGTAGAGGAACACGGCCGCCACGATGATCCAGGCGATTGGCCACAGACCGTAGGCGAAACCATACCCGGCGGCGGCGAACGCCATGTCGACTGGCATCTTGAAGGCAATGATTGCCACCAGGATCGACAAGGCCAGGGTGATGCTGCCAGCCACGTGTCCTTTGAGACGGAACACGGCCAGGGCCAGGAAGAAAAACACGATGGGAATAACGGCTGCGAGTGCGGACAGGCCGAGGCTGCCGAGCGGGCTGTAGAGCTGTTGCCAGGTTTGCATATGGGGTGGCCCCTAATTGTTGTTGGTCAGGCACTGATCAGCGTTCTTGGTTAATTGGTAATACCAATTTACAATCGCTGTTGGCTAGGGTAAAAGCGTTGTAGGCGGTGTGTCAATTTGCCGCCCTAAAACTTTTGTCGTAGGCAGGGATTTGCAGAAGGTCTGGCCCGTTTGGGTAATGGTCGCTTGGCAGGTGCCTGCGTAGCCCGGATAGGCCAGAATAGAGCCCCGGCGCGCCGTCGGGATGGTGGAGAAATCGAGTTATGGGGTTTGATCAGATTCGGCAGCGCCGTTTGTCTGACGATATTGTCGAGCAGCTCGAGGGCATGATCCTTGAGGGCACGCTGAAAGCCGGTGAGCGCCTGCCGGCGGAACGCGCGCTGGCCGAGCAATTTGGTGTCTCTCGTCCTTCGTTGCGTGAAGCTATTCAGAAATTGACCGCCAAGGGGCTGCTGGTCAGCCGTCAAGGTGGCGGCAATTATGTGGTGGAGTCCCTGGGCACGACGTTCAGTGATCCGCTGTTGCATCTGCTGGAAAGCAACCCCGAAGCGCAGCGCGATCTGCTGGAGTTTCGCCACACGCTGGAAGCGTCCTGCGCCTATTACGCAGCGTTACGTGCCACCGACGTTGACCGCGAGCGACTGGCTGCCGCGTTCAATCAATTGCAGGACTGCTATTCGCGTCACGACGAAGTCAGTCGGGCGGAGGAGGGCGCGGCGGATGCAAATTTTCATCTGGCGATTGCCGAAGCCAGTCATAACGCGGTGCTTTTGCACACCATTCGCGGGTTGTTCGACCTGCTCAAGCGCAATGTGGTCACGAACATTGGCGGCATGTACAAACAGCGCACAGAGACCCGCGACATGCTGATCACGCAGCACCGGGAGCTGTATCAGGCAATTATCGAGGGCAGGGCGGAACAGGCCCGGGAAGTCTCCAGTCGACACATTCTGTATGTACAGGAGGTGCTGGAGGAGGTGCGTCAGGAAGTGCAGCGCGTGGCTCGGGCGGAGCGGCGCAAGGGGATGTAGTCAGCTGGTGATCGTTCCCACGCAGTGGACTGACCCCGAAATGTTGGACGATCGTAAATCTATACCTGAACAGATCGAGCCCTGTATTCAACAGGGCTCAGTCCGTTTAGCTTCAGTTTGATGCGTTGGTGATTGTAATAGTGGATGTAGTC
>NZ_NOIO01000031.1:0-70588 GCF_014596605.1 Pseudomonas sp. PSB11 | reverse complement strand
CGTGTGTAACGGGTTGGCTCGGTTCGCTCAGGCGGCCATTGCAATGATGCATTGGAAGCGCGAATACCGCTGCGCTGAGCAAACCTAGAAAATTAACTGACTGTTGCACTTGCTCCTTGAGACCGCCCTCTTATTTTAGCAAAAGAATTTTTGTCAACGGGGTCCATGTAATGCCCAAATGGTGGTGGGTCCATAACCTCCGAATAGGTCGGTGGAGGGTTTCTTCTCAGCGGATTCCATCCCACCATTGTATCGGTTGATGAGAATGAAGCACTTGAGGAAGGGGAATATGGCGGAGGTGGGGTAGACGGGGTAGATGGTGTAGATGCGGTGCTCAATGCAGGCGACGCCGGGGTATTTATCAGGGAATTTCGTGGTGCTGTCACGGTGGCCGGATTGGCTCTGGCGCTTCTCGAAGTGTTATTAAGTAAGCTTCGAACCGCATTTCTGCCCCACTTGAAAATATTAAAGTGCCCAGTAGGGTCACTTCCAAGAATCGGCTCTCCCAAACAATATAGGTATGAGTTGGCTCCCCCCTTTCCAAACGGGCTCAGGCTGTCTGGACTATTAAACCTCATCAAAACCGGATTAAACGCCCTATACCCATTCCCCAGCAGATAATGCCCGGTCACTAAATCCGGCCGTTCGCCATTGAAACCGAGCAGGCTGAGTAATCCGCTTTCAACAGACCCGTGGCCATAGGGCGAATAGGCGATGGGCTGCGGTAGATGATCGGCGGTGACCGTCTGTAACACCGAACGCTGCTGATCGGTAGCCAGCAGCGTGGTATCAGGTGCATCACCCTCACTTCGTTGTTGCGCCAGCAACTGGTCACCATGCTGGACGATCGAGTAGCGCATCGCACCCTGGATTTCGGTGGCCAGTCTGCTTTTGCAGTAAAAACGCTGGCGCTCGGGGATGTCTGGCAATGTGTGATTGATCAGGCGATCAAGGGGATCGTAGCGGTAGTGACAAAGAATGGTTTCGCCCGGCGATGTCATGGGTGGTTGCTCCGAAGGTCCGAAGAGCGGGAGCTCAGTATTGGTGGCTTTGCGAGAGTTGGGTACTAGCAGAACTGATAGGCCGCCGGTGTAGGGCGGTTCGATTGGGCAATTGACCGAGCGTAAACCATCCGATCTGTGGAGTGCTTCTCGGACTGAAGATCAAAAGATCGCAGCCTTCGGCAGCTCCTACAGGGGATCGATGTACACCTGTAGGAGCTGCCGAAGGCTGCGATCTTTTTGCCTGCGAAAATCCCTGATTCAACCCTCCGCAAAAAGTTGGAAGGCTTCTTGCAACAGCCGCTTTGCGCCAGCTTTTGGCGTCAAAAGTTTTGCTTCAAAGGAACGGGGAATACCGGTGGATCGCTCTCAGTTAATCAACAGTGCCCGCACGAACATGGCCGACCTCAGCCGAGGCAATCTGGGCGTGCCCCTGTTGCTGCTGGTCATGTTGGCGATGATGATGTTGCCGATGCCGCCGTTCCTGCTCGACGTGTTTTTCACGTTCAATATCGCGTTGTCGATCGTCGTGCTGCTGGTCTGCGTCTACGCCTTGCGGCCGCTGGATTTTGCGGTGTTCCCGACCATTTTGTTGGTGGCGACGCTCTTGCGCCTGGCGCTCAACGTGGCGTCCACCCGAGTGGTGATGCTCCACGGCCAGGACGGCCACGCCGCCGCGGGTAAGGTGATCCAGGCCTTCGGCGAGGTGGTGATCGGCGGTAACTACGTGGTCGGTATCGTGGTGTTCGCCATCTTGATGATCATCAACTTCGTCGTGGTGACCAAGGGCGCCGGGCGTATTTCCGAGGTGAGCGCGCGGTTCACCCTCGACGCGATGCCCGGCAAGCAGATGGCCATCGACGCCGACCTCAACGCCGGCCTGATCGACCAGAACCAGGCCAAGGCACGGCGGTCGGAAGTGGCGCAGGAGGCCGAGTTCTATGGCTCGATGGACGGTGCCAGCAAGTTCGTGCGCGGTGACGCCATCGCCGGCCTGCTGATTCTGTTCATCAACCTGATCGGCGGCATGGCGGTCGGTATCTTCCAGCACAACATGACCTTCGCCGATGCCGGCAAGGTCTACGCCCTGTTGACCATCGGTGACGGTTTGGTGGCGCAATTGCCATCACTGTTGTTATCCACAGCGGCGGCGATCATGGTAACCCGTGCTTCGGGCTCCGAAGACATGGGCAAGCAGATCAATCGGCAGATGTTCGCCTCGCCCAAGGCGTTGGCGGTGTCGGCGGGCTTGATGGCGGTGATGGGGCTGGTGCCCGGCATGCCGCACTTTTCCTTCCTGTCCATGGCGGCCCTGGCCGCGGGCGGTGCGTACCTGTTCTGGAAAAAGCAGAACAGCGCCAAGGTGCAGGCCCTGCAGGAGGTCAAGCGCCAGCAGGAACTGTTGCCATCGCCGGCCCGCGCCCAGGAAACCAAGGAGTTGGGTTGGGATGATGTGACGCCGATCGACATGATTGGCCTGGAAGTGGGCTATCGCCTGATTCCGTTGGTGGACCGCAACCAGGGCGGGCAATTGCTGGCGCGGATCAAGGGCGTGCGCAAGAAGCTGTCCCAGGACCTGGGCTTTCTCATGCCGACGGTGCACATCCGCGACAACCTCGACCTGGCACCCAGCGCCTATCGCCTCACTCTGATGGGGGTGATCCTGGCCGAGGCGGAGATTTACCCGGATCGCGAACTGGCGATCAACCCGGGGCAGGTCTACGGCACGCTCAACGGCATTACCGCCAAAGATCCGGCTTTTGGCCTGGAGGCGGTGTGGATCGAAATCAGCCAGCGCGCCCAGGCGCAATCGCTTGGCTACACCGTGGTCGATGCCAGTACCGTGGTGGCCACGCACTTGAACCAGATCCTGTACAAGCACTCCAGCGAGCTGATCGGCCACGAAGAAGTCCAGCAACTCATGCAATTGCTGGCCAAAAACTCGCCGAAGCTGGCCGAAGAGCTGGTGCCGGGCGTGCTGTCACTGTCGCAATTGCTCAAGGTGTTGCAAGCGCTGTTGGCCGAACAGGTACCGGTACGCGACATTCGTAGCATTGCCGAAGCCATCGCGAACAATGCCAACAAGAGTCAAGATACCGCCGCGCTGGTCGCCGCGGTGCGTGTCGGCGTATCCCGTGCAATCGTGCAAAGCATTGTAGGCACTGACTCCGAGCTGCCAGTGATCACGCTGGAACCCAGGTTGGAACAAATATTGCTCAATAGTCTGCAGAAGGCGGGACAAGGCTCCGAGGAGGGTGTTTTGCTGGAGCCAAGCATGGCTGAGAAGCTGCAGCGCTCGTTGATCGATGCGGCGCAGCGGCAGGAGATGCAAGGTCAACCGGTGATTCTGCTGGTGGCCGGTCCGGTTCGCGCGATGCTCTCGCGATTTGGCCGGCTCGCAGTCCCGGGTTTGCATGTGTTGGCTTACCAGGAAATTCCTGACAACAAGCAAGTGACCATCGTTGCGACAGTAGGGCCCAACGGCTGAGGTAGTGATTCATGCAAGTTAAGCGTTTCTTCGCCGCCGATATGCGTCAGGCCATGAAGCTGGTTCGCGATGAGCTGGGCGCCGATGCCGCGATCATTGGCAACCGCCGCATCGCCGGTGGCGTCGAGATTACGGCTGCCCTGGATTACCAACTGTCGGCGCTGGCCCCGCGCGTTCCGAACATGGAACTCGAGGACGAGCTGCGCAAGACTCAGTCGCGCATCGTCAACGCCCAGGCCGAATTGAGCCTGCGAGGCGACGGCGAAGGCGATAGCGACAAGAGCACTAATCGCCAGTTGTTTGCCGGCCTGCCGCTGACGGCTGCCGAGCCGCTGATCGAACCGACCCTGGCCGAGCCGCGCCGTCCCGCGCCCACACCGGCCCCGGCGGCGACTATCGATACGCGGGTCTTCGACTCGATGCGTTCGGAACTCAACAGCCTGCGCGAACTGATGGAAGTACAGCTCGGCTCCCTCGCCTGGAACCAGCTGCAGGGTAGCCGCCCGGACCAGGCGAACCTGTGGCGTCGCCTGCAGCGCATCGGCCTGTCCGGCCCGTTGTCGCGGGACCTGCTGGCGCTGGTCAGCGAAATTGAAGAACCCCGCCAGGCCTGGCGCATGTTGCTGGCGCACCTGGCGCGGATGATCGTCACGCCGGAAATGGAACCGCTGGAAGAGGGCGGCGTGATTGCCATGGTCGGCCCGGCCGGCATGGGCAAGACCACCACCCTGGCCAAGCTGGCGGCCCGTTACGTGCTCAAGTACGGCGCGCAGAACATTGCCCTGGTAAGCATGGACAGCTTTCGCATCGGTGCCCAGGAGCAGCTCAAGACCCTCGGGCGGATCCTCAATGTGCCGGTGACCCACGTCGATCCGAACCAGTCACTGGTCCAGGCGCTGGAGCCTTTGTTGCGCAAGCGCGTGGTGCTGATCGATACCGCCGGCCTGCAAGCCAGCGACCCGGCCCTGCGCATGCAGCTCGAAAGCCTGGCCGGTCGAGGCATCAAGTCAAAAAATTACCTGGTCCTGGCAACCACCAGCCAGAAACAGGTTCTAACCGCTGCTTATCACAGTTACAAGCGTTGCGGGCTCGCTGGCTGCATCCTGACTAAACTGGATGAAACGGCAAGTCTGGGCGAAGTGTTGAGTCTGGCCATCAGCCATGAATTGCCGGTGGCCTACCTGACCGATGGCCCGCGGATTCCAGATGATCTGCATCTGCCGCGTCGTCATCAACTGGTCAGTCGGGCCGTCAGCGTGCAAATGCAGGAAGAACCCAGCGAAGAGGCCATGGCTGACATGTTCGCTGATATCTACCACAGTCCGACCAAGCAGGTTGGCTGAGGTAACAATGAATAGTTTTTGTACCCTACATCGATGGCCTGCCATGCATTGTTCCGGTTGTGAACGCGCAGCCAGTTATGTGGCCCCGTCTATGCAGAACAAGGTAAAGAAATAACATGGGCAGCATGCATCCTGTACAGGTGATCGCGGTGACCGGCGGCAAAGGTGGCGTCGGCAAAACTAACGTGTCAGTGAACTTGTCCCTGGCTTTGGCTGAGCTTGGCCGGCGCGTCATGCTGCTGGACGCTGACCTTGGGCTGGCGAATGTCGACGTTCTGTTGGGGCTGACACCCAAACGTACCCTGGCCGACGTGATTGAAGGCCGCTGTGAAT
This sequence comes from Pseudomonas sp. PSB11, assembly GCF_014596605.1. Taxonomy (NCBI): domain Bacteria; kingdom Pseudomonadati; phylum Pseudomonadota; class Gammaproteobacteria; order Pseudomonadales; family Pseudomonadaceae; genus Pseudomonas; species Pseudomonas sp. PSB11. The sequence goes on along the minus strand of NZ_NOIO01000031.1, from coordinate 65,423 downwards.
TGCGCGACGTGCTGTTGCAGGGCCCCGGTGGTATCCGCATCGTCCCGGCGGCGTCCGGTACCCAGAGCATGGTTCACTTGAGCCCTGCCCAGCACGCCGGCCTGATCCAGGCCTTCAGCGACATTGGCGACAATCTCGACGTGCTGGTGATCGACACCGCTGCGGGCATTGGCGAGTCGGTGGTCAGCTTCGTGCGCGCGGCCCAGGAAGTGTTGCTGGTGGTCTGCGACGAGCCGACCTCGATCACTGACGCCTACGCGTTGATCAAGTTGCTCAACCGCGATTACGGCATGAACCGTTTCCGGGTGCTGGCCAATATGGCGCAGAGCCCCCAGGAAGGGCGCAACCTGTTCGCCAAGTTGACCAAGGTCACCGACCGCTTCCTCGACGTCGCCTTACAATATGTCGGTGCGGTGCCGTACGACGAAAGCGTGCGCAAGGCCGTGCAGAAGCAGCGCGCGGTCTACGAGGCCTTCCCGCGCTCCAAGTGCTCGCTGGCATTCAAGGCGATCGCGCAGAAGGTCGATACCTGGCCACTGCCGGCCAACCCGCGTGGGCACCTGGAATTCTTCGTCGAGCGCCTCGTGCAACAGACGGCAGGACCCGTGCTATGACCGCAAGCGGTTACAACCTCTACAAGGCATCGGCGCGTGACGCGCAGTACGAGTTGATCGAGCGTTACGCGCCGCTGGTTAAACGCATTGCCTATCACTTGCTGGCGCGTCTGCCGGCCAGTGTCCAGGTCGAAGACCTGATCCAGGCCGGGATGATTGGCCTGCTGGAAGTCTCGACCAAATACGACGCCAGCAAAGGCGCGAGTTTCGAAACCTACGCGGGCATCCGCATCCGCGGCGCCATGCTCGATGAAGTGCGCAAGGGCGACTGGGCGCCTCGTTCGGTCCACCGCAATACGCGGATGGTCAGCGACGCGATTCGCTCGATTGAAGCTAAAACCGGGCGTGACGCTAAAGATCACGAAGTTGCGGCCGAACTCCAATTGAGTCTTGACGATTACTACGGGATTTTGAACGACACCCTCGGCAGTCGGCTGTTCAGTTTCGACGACCTGTTGCAGGACGGCGAGCACGAAGGGCTGCACGAGGATGGCGCCAGTGCTCATCTGGAACCGTCTCGCGATCTGGAAGATGAACGCTTCCAGGCGGCGCTGGCGGACGCGATCGCCAACTTGCCGGAGCGTGAGCGATTGGTGTTGGCGTTGTACTACGACGAAGAATTGAATCTCAAGGAAATCGGCGAGGTCCTGGGGGTCAGCGAATCCCGGGTCAGCCAGTTACACAGCCAGTGCGCGGCCCGTTTGCGGGGGCGTCTGGGAGAGTGGCGAGCGCGCTGAAGGCAGTGTGGGGGCACTGCGACGCGGCGGGTGGGGTGATGAACCGCGCCGGTCTCGATCCGTTGTATCCCAAACAGTCATCGAGTGTTTTGCCAGATTGATAGAAATGGCGTGTCCAGGTGCTGGGCGCGTTTTAGTCTGCTTGGAGGTCGAATTGGACAAGAACATGAAAATCCTCATCGTTGATGACTTCTCAACGATGCGGCGGATCATCAAGAACCTGTTGCGTGACCTTGGGTTCACCAACACGGTCGAGGCCGACGATGGCACTACCGCCATTCCGGTACTCAACAGCGGGAGCATCGACTTTCTGGTGACGGACTGGAACATGCCTGGCATGACCGGTATCGATCTGCTGCGTCACGTGCGCGCCGATGAAAAACTCAAGCACCTGCCAGTACTGATGGTGACTGCCGAAGCCAAGCGCGAGCAGATCATCGAAGCGGCCCAGGCCGGCGTAAATGGCTATGTGGTCAAACCCTTCACGGCCCAGGCGTTGAAAGAAAAAATCGAGAAGATTTTCGAACGCATCGGTTGAACTGCGCCACGGGGGAGCTATGGAGCATAACGAGTCATCCCAGGGCGATTTTGAATCGACCCTGAAAAAACACGCCGTTGAATTGGTCGCGAGCCTTGAAAAGGGCAGGTTCGGCGATGCTGTGCAATTGATCCATGAGCTCAACCAGACCCGTGACCGTGGCCTGTATCAGGAAGTGGGCAAGCTCACCCGCGAGCTGCATAGCGCGATCGTCAATTTCCAGATTGACCCGCACATGCCGCAAGCCGAGGAAGTGTCACAGATCACCGACGCCACCGAGCGCCTGGGGTATGTGGTCAAGCTGACGGAAGCCGCCGCCAACCGCACCATGGACCTGGTGGAAAACGCCACGCCATTGGTCAACAGCCTGGCTGAAGAGGCGCAGGGCTTGAGCTCAGACTGGGGACGGTTCATGCGGCGCGAAGTCGGGGCCGAAGAGTTTCGCGAGCTGGCCCGGCGTGTCGACGGTTTCCTGGCGCGCAGCAGCGCAGACAATCGCGCCGTGTCCAGCAACCTCAACGACATTCTGCTCGCCCAGGATTACCAGGACCTCACCGGCCAGGTGATCAAGCGTGTGACCCAGTTGGTCACCGAAGTGGAAAGCAACCTGCTCAAGCTCGTGCTGATGGCCAGTCAGGTGGACCGCTTTGCGGGCATCGAACATGACCGTGCGGCAATGCTTGCAGAAAAAGATCCACAAAAACATCTCTCCAAGGGTGAAGGTCCGCAGATTCATGCCGATAAAAGAGAAGACGTTATGTCCGGTCAGGACGATGTGGACGATTTGCTATCCAGCCTGGGTTTTTAGAGTTCAGGTTTTTTGGGTTTTTAGACCTGTAGGAGCACCCCCTTAATGAGCTTCGGCGCCGATGAAGAGATCCTTCAGGATTTCCTGGTTGAGGCCGGCGAGATTCTAGAGCAACTGTCCGAGCAACTGGTCGAGCTGGAAAGCCGTCCGGATGATGCGGACTTGCTCAATGCAATTTTTCGCGGTTTCCACACTGTAAAAGGGGGCGCCGGCTTCCTCCAGCTCAACGAGCTGGTGGAGTGCTGCCACATCGCCGAGAACGTGTTCGACATCCTGCGCAAGGGCGAGCGTCGCGTCGACTCGGAATTGATGGACGTGGTCCTCGAAGCACTGGATGCGGTGAACGGCATGTTCAGCGAAGTGCGCGAGCGTAGTCCGGTCACGGCTGCAACACCTGAGCTGCTGGCGGCACTGGCGCGTCTGGCCGAGCCGCAATCGGCCGACGAAGTGGCTGCTGCGCCCGTTGCTCCAGAGGTCGAAGCGCCTGTGGTTGCAGCCGATTCAGGTGATATCACCGATAACGAATTCGAACAATTGCTGGACTCGCTGAACGCCGTGAAGGCTCAGGCCGAGGCGCCGGCAGTTGTACCAGCACCCGCCAGCGAAGTGCCTGCCAGCGACGAAATCACCGACGCCGAATTCGAGTCGTTGCTCGACCAGTTGCACGGCAAGGGCAAGTTCGCCGTCGATGCAGTGGCCCCGGCACCCGCCGCACCGGCAGAGCCGCCAGCGGCGAAAGAGGCGGGCGATAGCGCCGACATCACCGACGAAGAATTCGAGGCCTTGCTCGACCAACTGCATGGCAAGGGCAACTTTGCCGTCGAGGCGCTGGAGTCAGCCATTGCCTCGGTGCCAGCACCGGCTGCGCCAACCGCAGCGGCGGCCGGCAGTGATCTGATCAGCGATCATGAATTCGAGGCACTGCTCGACGAATTGCACGGCAAAGGCAAGTTCAGCGAAGTCGGTACCGCGACAACGGCCAGCAGCTCGAACGCCTCCGTGGCAGTATCGACCGCCAAGGTTGACGCTCCCAAGCCCGTGGCCAAGGCACCCGAACCCAAAGCCCAGGCGCCGGCACCCGTTGCTGCCGCTCCGGCGGCCCGTGCCCCGGCCGCGCCGCCTGCGGAAAAACCGGCCAGTGAAGCCGAGACCACCGTGCGGGTCGATACCGCGCGGCTCGACGAGATCATGAACATGGTCGGCGAGTTGGTGCTGGTGCGTAACCGCCTGGTGCGCCTGGGCGCCAACAGTGCCGACGAAGCCATGTCCAAGGCCGTGTCGAACCTCGACGTGGTCACGGCCGACCTGCAGACGGCGGTCATGAAGACCCGGATGCAGCCGATCAAGAAAGTGTTCGGACGCTTCCCGCGCCTGGTTCGCGACCTGGCGCGCCAGCTCAAGAAAGAGATCAACCTGGAGCTGGTCGGCGAAGACACCGACCTCGACAAGAACCTGGTCGAAGCCCTGGCCGACCCGCTGGTCCACCTGGTACGCAACGCGGTCGACCACGGCATCGAATCGCCGCAAGAGCGCGAAGCGTCGGGCAAGGCCCGTGGCGGCAAGGTGATCCTTGCGGCCGAGCAGGAAGGCGATCACATCCTGTTGTCGATTTCCGATGACGGCAAAGGCATGGACCCCAACGTCCTGCGTGCCATCGCGGTAAAGCGCGGTGTGATGGACAAGGACGCGGCCGACCGCCTCAGCGATACCGAGTGCTACAACCTGATCTTCGCCCCGGGCTTCTCGACCAAGACCGAGATCTCGGACGTGTCGGGTCGTGGCGTGGGCATGGACGTGGTGAAAACCAAGATCTCCCAGCTCAACGGTTCGATCAACATCTACTCGGCCAAGGGCCAGGGATCGAAGATCGTCATCAAGGTGCCGCTGACCCTGGCGATCATGCCGACCCTGATGGTCATGCTCGGCAACCAGGCGTTCGCCTTCCCGCTGGTGAACGTCAACGAGATTTTCCACCTCGACCTGTCGCGCACCAACGTGGTGGACGGCCAGGAAGTGGTGATCGTGCGGGACAAGGCACTGCCGTTGTTCTACCTCAAGCGTTGGCTGGTCAGCTCCGCCGCTCATGAAGAGCAGCGCGAAGGCCATGTGGTGATCCTTTCGGTGGGCACCCAGCGGATCGGCTTTGTCGTCGACCAGTTGGTGGGCCAGGAAGAAGTGGTCATCAAGCCATTGGGCAAAATGCTCCAGGGAACCCCGGGCATGTCGGGCGCCACCATTACCGGTGACGGCCGCATCGCGCTGATTCTCGATGTTCCGAGCATGCTCAAGCGTTACGCCGCACGGCGTATTTGATTCTGGCGCAGCGGTGGCGACTGACGCCCCGCTTCGTCTAATGGAGTGTTTATGGCAGTCAAGGTCCTGGTGGTGGACGATTCGGGTTTTTTCCGCCGCCGCGTCTCGGAAATTCTTTCCGCGGATCCGAATATCCAGGTCGTCGGCACGGCGACCAACGGCAAAGAGGCGATTGATCAGGCGTTGGCCCTCAAGCCGGACGTGATCACCATGGACTACGAGATGCCGATGATGGACGGCATCACCGCGGTACGGCACATCATGCAGCGCTGCCCGACCCCGGTCCTGATGTTTTCCTCGCTGACCCACGAAGGCGCCCGGGTCACCCTGGACGCGCTGGATGCCGGCGCAGTGGACTTCCTGCCGAAGAATTTCGAAGACATCTCGCGTAACCCCGAAAAGGTCAAGCAACTGCTGTGCGAGAAGATCCTCAGCATCTCGCGCAGTAATCGTCGCATCAGCAGCTACAGCGCGCCGGCGCCGGTGGTAGCACCGACTCCAGCGCCAACGCCAACTCCGACGCCAATGCCATCGAGCAGCATTGGTTCTGGCGGCGGCGCGCCTGTGCGCCCGTCTCCCGCACCGATCCCGGCCCGCGTACCTGCGCAGGCTGCGTCGTCGCCAGCGCCGAAACGCAAAGCCTACAAATTGCTGGCCATCGGTACGTCCACCGGCGGCCCGGTGGCCTTGCAGCGGGTATTGACCCAGCTGCCAGCGAACTTCCCCGCACCGATCGTGCTGGTCCAGCACATGCCGGCGGCCTTCACCAAGGCGTTCGCCGAACGCCTGGACAAGCTTTGCCGGATCAGCGTCAAGGAAGCCGAGGACGGCGACATCCTGCGTCCGGGCCTGGCGTTGTTGGCGCCCGGTGGCAAGCAGATGATGATCGACGGCCGGGGTGCGGTGAAAATCCTGCCGGGCGACGAGCGTTTGAACTACAAGCCGTGCGTGGACATCACCTTCGGTTCGGCGGCCAAGTCCTATGGCGACAAAGTTCTGGCGGTGGTCCTGACCGGCATGGGCGCGGACGGTCGCGAAGGCGCGCGCCTGCTCAAGCAGAGCGGCAGTTCGATCTGGGCCCAGGATGAAGCCAGCTGCGTGATCTATGGCATGCCCATGGCCATCGTCAAGGCCGAACTGGCCGACGCGGTGTATGCACTGGACGATATCGGCCGGCACATCGTCGAGGCCTGCATCTGATGGACGTTTTAAGTCTCATCGGCATCATCATGGCGTTCGTCGCCATCATTGGCGGCAACTACCTCGAAGGCGGGCATATCGGTGCGCTGGCCAACGGACCGGCCGCGTTGATCGTGCTGGGCGGGACCATTGGCGCGGCGTTGTTGCAATCGCCCATGAGCGCCTTCAAGCGGGCCATGCAGATTCTGGCGTGGATCCTGTTTCCTCCGCGGGTCGACCTGGCCGGCGGCATCGATCGCGTCGTCAACTGGAGCCTGACCGCCCGCAAGGAAGGCCTGCTCGGGCTCGAAGGGGTGGCCGATGCCGAACCCGACAGCTACTCGCGCAAAGGCCTGCAGCTGCTGGTCGATGGTGTCGAGCCGGAAGCGATCCGCAGCATCCTGGAGGTGGACTTCTACACCCAGGAAAGCCGCGACATCGAAGCCGCCAAGGTCTTCGAAAGCATGGGCGGTTATGCGCCGACCATCGGCATCATCGGTGCGGTGATGGGCCTGATTCACGTCATGGGCAACCTGGGCGATCCGTCGCAGCTGGGCAATGGCATCGCCGTGGCCTTCGTCGCCACCATCTATGGCGTGGCCAGTGCCAACCTGGTGTTGCTGCCGATTGCCGCGAAGCTCAAGTCCATCGCGTTGCGCCAGTCACGTTATCGCGAAATGTTGCTGGAAGGAATCCTGTCGATCGCCGAAGGCGAAAACCCGCGCTCTATCGAGTTGAAGCTCCAGGGCTTCATGGATTGATGGGGGTAATGGACTATGGCTCGTCGTCGTCAACATGATGAACATGTCAATCATGAACGTTGGCTGGTTTCCTACGCCGACTTCATCACCTTGCTCTTCGCGTTTTTCGTGGTGATGTACTCGATTTCGTCGATCAACGAAGGCAAGTACAAGGTCATTTCCGAGGCGTTGATAGGCGTCTTTACCGATAGCGATCGTGCGCTCAAGCCGATTCCCATCGGTGACGAGCGGCCGAAGACCGTGACCCCGGCCAAGCCGTTGGTCAAGGACAGCGACCAGGTCGATGCCGGTGTCTCGGGTGCCAGCGATCCGCTCAAAAGCATCGCCGATGACATCAGCGCGGCCTTTGGCGACCTGATCAGCTCCAATCAAATGACCGTGCGCGGCAACGAGTTGTGGGTCGAGATCGAACTCAATTCCAGCCTGTTGTTCGGCAGCGGCGATGCCATGCCCAGCGACATTGCCTTCAACATCATCGAGAAGGTGGCGGCGATCCTCAAACCGTTCGACAACCCGATCCACGTCGAGGGCTTCACCGATGACCAACCGATTCGCACCGCGCAGTATCCCACCAACTGGGAACTGTCTTCGGCGCGCTCGGCCAGTATCGTGCGCATGCTCGCGATGCAAGGGGTAAACCCTGGTCGCCTGGCATCGGTGGGGTATGGCGAGTTCCAGCCAGTGGCCAACAACGCCACGGCCGAGGGCCGCGCGCGCAACCGTCGCGTGGTGCTGGTGGTGTCACGCAACCTGGACATACGTCGCAGCCTCACCGCAACCGGAGCGGCCAATGCAAAACCGGATGCCGCGTTGAAGCGTGCTGGCACACAAACTGCACCGACCAAGGTCATGTCGCCGGTACGAGAGAACGCCGTCAATTCTCCGTCACCCGCATTAACACGTTGAGCTAATTCCCGGTCGATCCGTTCGGGCGGGAGGAACAATCGAATGAGAGTCTGGGCAGTCGCCAATCAAAAGGGTGGTGTCGGTAAAACCACTTCCTCCATCGCTCTAGCCGGGTTACTGGCCGAGGCGGGCAAGCGCGTGGTCGTGGTCGACCTCGACCCCCACGGCTCCATGACCAGCTATTTCGGTTACGACCCTGACAGCCTGGAACACAGCAACTACGACCTGTTCCTGCATAAAGGCAGCGTGCCCCAGGGCCTGCCCGGTCAGCTGTTGCTGCCCACCAGTCACGAGTCCATTTCGCTGTTGCCATCGAGTACCGCGCTGGCCACCCTTGAGCGCCAGTCGCCGGGCCAGAGTGGTCTGGGCCTGGTGATTGCCAAGAGCCTCGCGCAGTTATGGCAGGACTTCGATTACGCCGTGATCGACAGCCCGCCACTGCTCGGGGTACTGATGGTCAATGCCTTGGCGGCGAGCCAGCAACTGGTGATTCCGGTGCAGACCGAACACCTGGCGGTCAAAGGCCTGGAGCGCATGGTCAATACCCTGGCGATGATCAATCGTTCGCGCAAGCAGGCCTTGCCGTTCACCATCGTGCCGACCCTGTTCGATCGCCGCACCCAGGCGTCCCTCGGTACGCTGCGGGTGTTGCGCGATAAGTTTCCAGAAGAAATCTGGCAGGGCTACATCCCGGTCGACACACGCCTGCGCGATGCCAGTCGGGCGGGGCTGACGCCTTCGCAATTCGACGGCAAGAGCCGTGGTGTCGTTGCCTATCGCGCGCTGCTCAAGCATCTGCTGGCGGCCCAACTCGTCGCGCAGGTGGCATGAAATGAACACGATCCCTGTAGGAGCTGCCGCAGGCTGCGATCTTTTGATCTGGCTTTGCGGCGCGTCTGAAATCGCTAAAAGATCGCAGCCTGCGGCAGCTCCTACAGGTGCGCGCCCATGAACCGGCCATTGAAGATCACCTCACGGCCACAGCTGGCGCTTCAGTCTTATCTGGACAGCCTGCTGCAAGACATCACTGAGGAACTTGCGCCGCCCTTCGAAGCCCTTCCCGAGGTGGTCGAGGTTGAAGCTGCGCTGGACGAATTCCAGGCTGCGGTGCTTGAAGAGCAAGCTCGCGATGCCGTAGTGGCGACCTCACAGGTGGCAGCGCCTATTGCGCAGGCACCCGTCGCCGTGGTCGACAGCCCGGCACCCGTTCTGGCACCGGTCTCGACTATCGCACCCTTGCTGCAAGCCTTGGCGCCGCCGGCCATGGACGAACCAGAAATTTTGGTTCCTGCCCCTGCCGAAGTGCAACAGGTGCGGGTACCACCCGTGGTCGAAGTCCATCTGCCACCCGCCAACACGCCGCCACCGGCAGAAACCGACGGTCGTCCGGCCTGGGCGGCCGAGCCCTTCGAATGCCTGTTGTTCGATGTCGCCGGGTTGACCCTGGCAGTGCCGCTGGTGTGCCTGGGCTCGATCTATCCACTGGCCGGACACGAGCTAACGTCGTTGTTCGGCCAGCCGGAGTGGTTCCTTGGCATCCTGCCGAGCCAGGCGGGCAACCTCAAGGTGTTGGACACGGCACGCTGGGTCATGCCCGATCGTTACCGCGAGGACTTCAAGCAGGGCTTGCAATACGTGATTTCCGTCCAGGGCTACGAGTGGGGGCTGGCGGTGCACCAGGTCAGTCGTTCGTTGCGCCTGGACCCGAACGAAATCAAATGGCGTAGCCACCGTGGCCAGCGGCCATGGCTGGCGGGCACGGTGATCGAACACATGTGTGCATTGCTCGATGTTTCCGAACTGGCCGAATTGATTGCCAGCGGTGGAGCCCGGCACATGGGCGGCAGCAAGCCGCCGCATAAACCTACATAACAGAACAATACCGCCAGGGCGGTTTCTTGAGGGGATCAGGGTATGAATGACAAGGCGACGGCGGCAAAGGGTTCCGAAGATCCGATCCTGCAATGGGTCACCTTCAAGCTGGACAACGAGACCTACGGCATCAACGTGATGCGCGTCCAGGAAGTCCTGCGCTACACCGAAATCGCCCCGGTACCGGGCGCTCCGAGCTATGTGCTGGGCATCATCAACCTGCGCGGCAACGTGGTCACCGTGATCGACACCCGCCAGCGCTTCGGCTTGATGAATGCCGAAATCAGCGACAACACCCGCATCGTCATCATCGAAGCCGACAAGCAAGTGGTCGGGATCATGGTCGACAGCGTGGCCGAAGTGGTTTATCTGCGTCAGTCGGAAATCGAGACAGCGCCGAACGTCGGTAACGAAGAGTCCGCCAAGTTCATTCAAGGCGTGTGCAACAAGAACAACGAACTGCTCATCCTGGTCGAACTCGACAAGATGATGAGCGAAGAAGAATGGTCGGAACTGGAGAGTATCTGATTGATTCTAGAGGTGGCGGTGATTGTCCTGTTCCTGTTCTGGGCAGGCACGCTGGCAATGTTCTTGTCCTACATCCGTGGGCAAAAGCTGATCGCCGCGCAACAGGCCCAGGGCGATGCGCAGCGTGACCAGCGCATCAAGGACCTGGGCCGGCGCGTCGACAACTACCAGGACGGCAATGTGCGCATGGGCGAAGAGCTGCATGAATTGCGCACGCTCGTCGCGCCATTGCCGGACAAACTCACCCGGCTGGAACAACGCGATCCCAAGAGCCTGTCGTTTGACCAGGCGGCGAAGCTGGTCGGAATGGGCGCCAGTGTCGACGAACTGACCCAGTCTTGTGGCCTGACCCAGGCCGAGGCGGAGTTGATGAGCAAGGTGCACAAGAACTGAGGGCGGATCGTTCCCACGCTCTGAGCAGATCGTTCCCACGCAGAGCATGGGAACGATCATAACCGCCCGCTGGCGGGCGCACGCAATATCTGCAGGCGCTGGTTTGCCAGTGAAGACAATCGAATTATCATCGCTGTTTATCGTTATTTAACGGCGCAAGTTTTTATTCGATGCAAGTTAATTCGGATCGAAGTTATCTACGTCCCGTTACTTCTGATAGTTGTGCTCTTTTTGCGAGTTCTTTACTTTGAATTCTAACTTGCATTGCAAGTTTGATAATTCATGTATAAGTTTCGAATCAAGGAGTGCATTTCATGGAGCAACAATCAAATCGTCATACTGGAATCATCGAGTCTTTTGAATTGGAAGATCCGGGTTGGCCAGTCATAACGCCCAGGGCGAAGGGTACGGTTCGGTCCGCACTTGATGGTCATCTCTATGACCTGCTCTGGCGTGACTTCGTGGGGATGGGGCATTTGTTACCCCTTGTAGGATTGCGCATCTCTTTTATTCTTGTCAGATGGAACGGCGGCAAAGTGACCGCGGGTGACATTCGGCTGGAAACCAGTGATCGCGCAGCCTGATCAGGGTTTAGCCACGTTATGGTGTTGACTGTCTCTCTAAATGAGGGCGGTCAACATGTTAACCGTCAATAATCATCTCCCTGTTCCGTAATATCTCGTTCCACTGCCACTGTATAAAGATCCTGCCCCGCCGGAAACTTGCCCTTCAAATTCCACGCAAACGCAATGATCTCGGCAACCGTCAGATAAAGCTCCTGCGGAATACTGTCCCCCAACTCCATCCGCGCCAGCAGGCTCACCAGTTCGGCGTTCTCATAGATCGGCACTTCGCAGTCGCGAGCGATGCGCAGGATTTCTTCCGCCAGTTCTTCGTCGCCCTTGGCCGAGAGGGTAGGGGCGTGGGTGCCGTCGTACTTGAGGGCGATGGCCTGGCGGGGAGCGTTGGGGTTTTTCATGCGTTTTCGTCGACCCAGCGTTGTTCGAGACGGGTTTGCGGACCTTGGGGTGGTTTGCCGAGGTGGCAGTCGAGATCGCCGACGTTCAGCCCGGCTGCCAGCATTCGCTGGCGCAATGCCGCCAGGTTGCTTTCAATCAGGCTGGCGGTGTAGGCGCGTTCGGCCCACAGCTGGCTGCTGAGGCTGCCCTGGATCAGCTGCGCCTGAACCTGCAACGGCCCGAGCGGTTCCATATCGAACGCCAGTTCGATGCGCCACAGTTGTTGCTTGGGTGCTCGTTCTTCCTGGCGTTCCTTGGGCTGTTCTCTTTCGGGAGCCTCTTCGCGCTGGAACTTGATCTGCAACGGCACGATGTCCTGCAGGTTGCGCATCGGGATCTCCAGCTGCCAGGTACTCATCAATCGCCCATCCGGCGTGACGCCGGTCTGCTCAAGGCTCGACAACTGGTGGCTTTGCAGGCGTGAGACTGCTGCAGCGGCCAGGCGCAACAGATGCTCCAGGTCGTCTTCGCCGTCGGCGCTTTGCAACAGCCGCTCAGGCAACGGAAAGCCGGTCGGCGATGGCTTGGCGCTGACCTGGCCAAGCATGCCCAGGGCATTGCGCACGAAACTCGGCATGGCCTGGGCCAGGGTGTTGGCGGCGATGATCGCACTGAGTTGGGGGCTGGCCGGTAGTCCGGAGGATAACTGGCCGATCAGTTTGAGCAGGTCGCCTTTCATGTCGGGCGCCTGGTTCTGGCCGCCCAGCAATTTCGACTCCAGGAAGGCTCCGCTGCTGGCCAACGCCTGGGCCAGGCCTTTGGCACTGCTCAATTGCTGGATGTCCGGCAGCCCGGCGAGCAATCTGTCCACGGCCGTGCGCAGCTCGCTGGAAGTCTGCGTCGAGGCTGGCAGGTTTTGCAGCTGTTTGAGCAAACTATCCAGCGAACCCTGGCGGCTTTGTTGGCTGAGCAATTGCTGGGTCACGGCCAGTTGCTCCTGGCGGCTGCTCAAGGGCACGAACTTGAGGGTCTGACCATCCTCTACCTGTGCGCTGAGCAACGTGCCGATGCGCAACGGTTGCGAGCTGTCGATGCTGAGGGTGCTGCCGCTCAGCGCTGTATTGAGCAGGCTGACCATCGAGCGAAATACCGTGGCTTGCCCCGGTACAGTCGGCAACACCTGGGAGGTCAGCACCTTACCTTGCAGCAGGGTGCCCACCGGCATTTTCGCAGTGTCGATACGGGTGAGGGTGGCGACGCTGGCGGCGATGGCTTGCTGCACGGTGACCGCCAGGTTGCCCGCCGAAGGCTGGGTAACCGCGATGCTGCTGCCTTGGGCCAGGGGTTGATTACTGAGGGCCTGGAGCGTGGTCTGCCGGCCGCTCTCGAGAGTGAGCTTGAGCAGCAATTGAAAGGCCTGATCCACCTGCTTGAGCGACAGCACTTCAGCTTTGGCGGTCTGGCCGGCGCTGATCAGGCCCTCCATCGGCGTCAGCAGCTTGAGCAACTCGCCACTGACCGCTGGCGCACGCGGGGTCGTCGCGGTGGCCTGCGGTAGGGGGAGGATGTTCATTTCGCCTGTCATACGCGGTCACAACCTTGGGAAATTGCACGCTTGAGAGTAGGAAATGGCATGTATAATGCCGCCCCGTTGTATACAGAATGCGGAAAATTTCCCAGTTAGTTGACGCAGCTCTCTCGTCCGGGCCGCCAATACCTTTATTCTGCATCTCTTTAACGGCCGCGCCAGCGCCGACTTGAACCGTATAAGGCCCGTGAACCCTTGACCAGTCCAGTCTTGCAAACCGTTGCCCTTGCTTGTGAGCGAGACCTTCGGCTGCTCTTCGAAAATCTCGATTTGAGAATGGCCAGTGGCGAAATGGTACAAATCAGCGGCCCCAACGGCAGTGGCAAGACCAGCCTGTTGCGCCTGTTGTCCGGCCTGATGCACCCAACCGCCGGTCAAGTACTGCTTAACGGTCAGCCGCTGAGCGAACAACGCACAGAACTTGCGCGCAATCTCTTGTGGATCGGCCATGCCGCCGGCATCAAGGATTTGCTGACGGCGCAAGAGAACCTGAGCTGGCTGTGTGCCCTGCATCAACCGGCTTCCCATGATGCAATCTGGCAGGCCCTGGCCGCAGTCGGGCTGCGCGGTTTCGAGGATGTTCCCTGCCATACGCTGTCCGCGGGTCAACAGCGCCGAGTGGCGCTGGCGCGGCTTTATCTGGACAGCCCACCGCTGTGGATACTCGATGAGCCCTTTACCGCCCTCGACAAGCAAGGCGTGGCGCAGCTCGAAGAACACCTGGCAGGCCACTGCGAGCGCGGTGGCATGGTGGTCCTGACCACTCACCACACGCTGAGCCGCGTGCCGGCCGCGTACCGTGACATTGATCTGGGGAACTGGGCCGTATGAGTGTTTTTGGCCTGTTGGTTGCCCGCGAAGCCCGTCTGTTGTTCCGCCGTCCGGCTGAACTGGCCAACCCGCTGGTGTTCTTCGCCATCGTCGTTTCGCTGTTCCCGCTCGCGGTCGGTCCCGAGTCGCAATTGTTGCAAACCTTGTCTCCGGGACTGGTCTGGGTGGCGGCGCTTTTATCGGTCCTGCTCTCGCTGGACGGGCTCTTCCGCAGTGATTTCGAGGACGGATCGCTCGAACAGTGGGTCCTTTCGCCGCACCCCCTGGCTCTTCTGGTTTTGGCCAAGGTACTGGCACACTGGGCGTTTTCCGGCCTGGCACTGGTTTTGCTCGCGCCTTTGCTGGCGTTGATGCTCGGTTTGCCTGCCGCCTGTCTGCCGGTGTTGCTGCTTTCTTTATTGCTGGGTACACCGGTACTGAGCCTGCTCGGTGCGGTGGGCGCGGCGTTGACGGTAGGTTTGAAGCGTGGCGGCCTGTTGCTGGCGTTGCTGATCCTGCCGTTGTACATCCCGGTGTTGATTCTTGGCAGTGGCGCCTTGCAGGCCGCCTTGCAGGGCATGCCGGCGACCGGTTATCTGTTGTGGCTTGGGAGCCTGACCGCCCTGGCGATAACCCTGACACCCTTTGCAATAGCCGCTGGCCTGAAGATCAGCGTCGGCGAATAATGAGGTCTGGTCAAAATTTGACCAGTAAAGACCCTTTGGCTGTCTCGTGATGGCGAGCAGCAACCGTGATGGAAACAGCAATGAACTGGACCTGGTTTCATAAGCTCGGCTCACCCAAATGGTTTTACGGCATCAGCGGCAGAATGCTGCCATGGCTGAGCATGGCGGCGTTGCTGCTGATCGGCGTTGGCGTGGTCTGGGGCCTGGCCTTCGCGCCGCCGGACTACCAGCAGGGCAACAGCTTTCGCATCATCTACATCCACGTTCCGGCCGCCATGCTGGCACAGTCCATCTACGTGATGCTGGCGGTGTGTGGCGTCGTCGGGCTGGTGTGGAAAATGAAGCTGGCCGACGTCGCCTTGCAGTGCGCGGCGCCCATCGGTGCCTGGATGACCGCCGTGGCGCTGGTCACCGGGGCGATCTGGGGCAAGCCGACCTGGGGCTCGTGGTGGGTCTGGGATGCACGACTGACGTCCATGCTGATTCTCTTGTTCCTGTACTTCGGTCTTATTGCGCTGGGCAACGCCATCAGCAATCGTGACAGTGCGGCCAAGGCTTGTGCGGTGCTGGCCATCGTCGGCGTGATCAACATCCCGATCATCAAGTACTCGGTGGAGTGGTGGAACACCCTGCATCAGGGCGCAACCTTCACGCTCACGGAAAAACCGGCGATGCCCGCCGAGATGTGGCTGCCGTTGCTGCTGACGGCGCTGGGTTTCTATTGTTTCTTCGGCGCGGTCTTGCTGCTGCGCATGCGCCTTGAGGTGCTCAAGCGCGAAGCCCGGGCCAGTTGGGTCAAGGCCGAAGTTGAAAACAGCCTGGAGGTTGCTCGATGAGTTTTGCTTCATTCGGCGACTTCCTCGCCATGGGCCATCATGGCCTGTATGTCTGGTCGGCCTATGGCATTTGCCTGGCAGTGCTGGCCCTCAACGTGGCGGCGCCGATCCTGGCCCGCAAGCGGTATCTGCAACAAGAGGCGCGCCGTCTGCGCCGGGAGAACGGCAAGTGAATCCGCTGCGTAAAAAGCGTCTTATCATCATTCTGGCGATCCTGGTTGGGGTCGGCGCCGCCGTGGGCCTGGCCCTGAGCGCCCTGCAGCAGAACATCAACCTGTTTTACACACCGACCCAGATCGCCAATGGCGAAGCCCCGCAGGACACGCGCATTCGTGCCGGCGGCATGGTCGAGGCCGGTTCCTTGCAGCGCTCCGGCGATTCGCTGGACGTGAAGTTCGTCGTCACCGACTTCAACAAGTCCGTGACCATCAGCTATCGCGGTATCCTCCCGGACCTGTTCCGCGAAGGGCAGGGCATCGTCGCCCTGGGCAAGCTCAATGCCGATGGCGTGGTGGTGGCCGATGAAGTGCTGGCCAAGCACGATGAAAAGTACATGCCGCCGGAAGTGACCAAGGCCTTGAAAGACAGTGGTCAATCCGCCCCAACACCCGCTAAGGAGGGTTGATCCATGACTTCCGGCATCTTTATTCCCGAACTGGGTCATTTGGCGATGATCCTGGCCCTGTGTTTTGCGCTGGTTCAGGCCGTCGTGCCATTGGTTGGCGCCTGGCGCGGTGACCGATTCTGGATGAGCCTGGCCCAGCCGGCGGCATGGGGACAATTCACCTTCCTGCTGTTCGCTTTTGGCTGCTTGACCTATGCGTTCATGGCCGACGATTTTTCCGTCGCTTATATCGCCAACAACTCCAACAGTGCCTTGCCCTGGTACTACAAGTTCAGCGCCGTATGGGGCGCGCACGAAGGTTCGTTGCTGTTGTGGGCGTTGATCCTCGGCGGCTGGACGTTCGCGGTGTCGGTGTTCTCCCGACAGTTGCCGCAAGTCATGCTGGCACGGGTGCTGGCGGTGATGGGCATGATCAGCACCGGTTTCCTGCTGTTCCTGATCCTCACCTCGAACCCGTTCAAGCGCATCCTGCCGCAAGTGCCCGGCGACGGTGCCGACCTTAACCCGTTGCTGCAAGATATCGGCCTGATCGTGCACCCGCCGATGCTGTACATGGGCTATGTCGGCTTCTCGGTGGCCTTCGCCTTCGCCATCGCCGCGCTGATGGGCGGTCGCCTGGACGCCGCTTGGGCGCGTTGGTCGCGGCCGTGGACCATCGTCGCCTGGGCCTTCCTCGGTATCGGCATCACCCTCGGTTCCTGGTGGGCCTACTATGAACTCGGCTGGGGCGGCTGGTGGTTCTGGGATCCGGTGGAAAACGCCTCGTTCATGCCCTGGCTGGTGGGCACCGCGCTGATTCACTCGCTGGCCGTCACGGAAAAGCGTGGCGTGTTCAAGAGCTGGACCGTGTTGCTGGCCATCGCTGCCTTTTCGTTGAGCCTGCTGGGCACTTTCCTCGTGCGTTCCGGCGTGCTGACCTCGGTGCACGCCTTTGCCTCGGACCCCGAGCGCGGCGTATTCATCCTGATCTTCCTGCTGTTCGTGGTTGGTGGTTCGCTGACGCTGTTCGCCTTGCGCGCACCGGTGGTCAAGAGCCAGGTCGGCTTCAATCTCTGGTCCCGGGAAACCCTGTTGCTGGGCAACAACCTAGTGTTGGTGGTGGCGGCTTCGATGATCCTGCTGGGCACCTTGTATCCATTGATTCTCGATGCCATGACCGGAGCCAAGCTGTCGGTCGGCCCGCCGTACTTCAACGCGCTGTTCATTCCATTGATGGCCTTGTTGATGCTGGTGATGGCGGTCGGCGTGATCGTGCGCTGGAAAGACACCCCGGTGAAATGGCTGCTGGGCATGCTCACCCCGGTGCTGCTCGGCAGCGCCGCGCTGGCGGTGGTGGCGGGCGTGGCTTACGGCGATTTCAACTGGGCGGTGCTGGCGACCTTCATGCTCGCTGCCTGGGTGTTGTTGGCCGGTGTGCGTGACATTTTCGACAAGACTCGCCACAAAGGCCTGATCAAAGGCCTGCCGACCCTGACCCGCAGCTACTGGGGCATGCAGGTTGCACACCTGGGCATCGCCGTCTGCGCCCTCGGCGTGGTGTTGTCGAGCCAGAACAGTGCCGAGCGCGACCTGCGCCTGGCGCCTGGCGAATCCATGGCCCTGGGCGGTTATCAGTTCATCTTCGAAGGTGCCAAACACTTCGAAGGCCCGAACTTCACCTCCGACAAGGGTACTGTGCGGGTGATCAAGGACGGCAAGGAAGTCAGTGTCCTGCACCCGGAAAAACGTCTCTACACCGTACAGAATTCGGTGATGACCGAAGCCGGGATCGACGCCGGTTTCACCCGTGACCTCTACGTCGCACTCGGCGAGCCCTTGGGGGATGGCGCCTGGGCAGTACGTGTGCACGTCAAGCCGTTCGTGCGCTGGATCTGGTTCGGTGGTTTGCTCACAGGTCTGGGCGGGTTGCTGGCAGCGCTGGACCGGCGTTATCGGGTCAAGGTGAAAAGCCGTGTGCGGGAAGCACTGGGCATGACGGGAGCGACTGCATGAAGCGTTGGTTGATGTTGTTGCCACTGGCAATTTTCCTGGTGGTGGCTGTTTTCCTGTATCGCGGTCTGTACCTGGACCCGGCCGAGTTGCCCTCGGCAATGATCGGCAAACCCTTCCCGGAGTTTTCCCTGCCAGCGGTGCAGGGCGACAAGACCCTGACCCGCGCCGACCTCCTCGGCAAACCGGCATTGGTCAACGTCTGGGGCACCTGGTGCATTTCCTGCCGGATCGAGCACCCGGTGTTGAACAAACTGGCCGACAAGGGCGTGGTGATCCACGGCATCAACTACAAGGACATCAATGCCGACGCCTTGAAGTGGCTGGCGGATTTCCATAATCCGTATCAGCTGGATATTCGCGACGACGCCGGCACCCTGGGCCTGAACCTCGGTGTGTATGGCGCCCCGGAAACCTTCTTCATCGACGCCAAGGGCATCATCCGCGATAAATTCGTCGGCGTGATCGACGAACAGGTCTGGCGCGAAAAACTGGCGGCCAAATACCAGGCGCTGGTCGACGAGGCCAAGCCATGAAGCGCTGGATCGCCGCGGTAGTCCTGGGTTTGAGCCTGGCCGGCGTGGCCCACGCTGCCATCGACACTTACGAGTTTGCCAAGGAAAGTGATCGCGAGCGCTTTCGGGAGTTGACCAAAGAGCTGCGTTGCCCCAAGTGCCAGAACCAGGACATCGCTGACTCCAATGCACCGATCGCCGCCGACCTGCGCAAAGAGATCTTCCGCATGCTCGGCGAGGGCAAGGACAACCAACAGATCATCGACTTCATGGTCGATCGCTACGGTGATTTCGTCCGCTACAAACCAGCCCTGAACGCCAAGACCGCACTGCTCTGGTTCGGCCCCGCCGGCCTGCTGCTGGGCGGTGTGGTGATCATCGCGGTGATCGTGCGTCGTCGTCGCGTGCAACGCGCCGAAACGCCAGGCTCGCTTTCTGCCGAGGAGCGCGAGCGCCTCGACCAACTGTTGGATAAAAACCAAGAATGATTGATTTCTGGCTCGCTGCAGGTCTGCTGCTTCTGGTGGCCCTGAGTTTTCTGCTGATCCCCGTCCTGCGTAGCCGTCGCGCCCAGCTCGAAGAGGATCGTACTGCCCTGAACGTGGCGCTGTATCAAGAACGCGTGGCTGAGCTGCAGGTTCAGCAGCAAGAAGGCGTTCTCGATGCCGCGCAAATGGACGCTGGCCGCGCTGAAGCCGCCCGTGAATTGCTCGCGGACACCGAAGGCGTTGCCGCGCCTCGGGTGACGCGCCTGGGCAAGGCGGCACCGTTGCTGGCAGCCATCCTGGTCCCGGTGCTGGGCCTGGGTTTGTACCTGCATTTCGGTGCCAGCGACAAAGTCGAGCTGACCCGGGAATTCGCCCAGGCGCCACAGTCGATGGAAGAAATGACCCGGCGCCTGGAGCGCGCGGTGGCGGCGCAGCCCGATTCCGCCGAAGCGCTGTACTTCCTCGGTCGCACCTACATGACCCAGGATCGTCCGGCTGATGCGGCGAAGATCTTCGAGCGCACCGTCAACCTGGCCGGGCGCCAGCCTGAACTGTTGGGACAATGGGCCCAGGCCCAGTATTTCGCCGATGGCAAGAAGTGGTCGGACAAGGTCCAGGCCCTGACTGATGAAGCGCTCAAGGCCGACCCCAAAGAAGTCACCAGCCTGGGCCTGCTGGGCATCGCCGCCTTCGAAGGCCAGCGTTATCAGGAAGCGATCGACTACTGGAATCGCCTGCTGGAGCAACTGCCGCCGGATGACCAGTCCCGTATTGCGCTGCAGGGCGGTATTACCCGCGCCAGCGAGAAACTGGTGGCCAGCGGTGGCAAGGTGGCCCAGGCGCCCGCGGCCAAGCCGGCAGCGCTGCTCAAGGTCCGGGTTGACCTGGCGGCCGACTTGAAGCCCAAGGTCCAACCGGGCGACAGCGTGTTCATCTTCGCTCGCGCCACCTCTGGCCCACCCGCGCCGTTGGCGGCCAAGCGCCTGACCGTGGCCGATCTGCCGGCCACCGTCGAATTGGGCGATGGCGATGCAATGATGCCGCAGTTGAAACTGTCGAACTTCCCTGAAGTCCAACTGGTTGCGCGCATTTCCCGTGCTGGCAAGCCAACGGCAGGCGAGTGGATCGGTCGCAGCCAGCCCCTGGCCAGCAGCACCACCGCGCCGCAACAACTGACCATCGATAGCCCGGATAAGTAAACCCGGATCAATAACAGGAAACGCCACCATGACCGCCATTGCTCGAATCACCCTGCTCAGCGTTGTTTTGGGGCTGAGCGCTTGTGCGGTCCAGCGGCCACCAGAACAGCCGACGCGCCCACCGATTCCGCCGTCGCAACCCAGTACCAAACCGACGCCGTCGACGGTGCCGAGTAAGCCGACGACTCCCGCCAAACCGGCCAAGCCGCTGCCGCGCACCTCGGCCAGCTTCGCGCCGCCACCTGGTGGCAATAGTCATTGGGACCCGAAACTGGGCGTGTATGTGCTCGACGATCAACCGAACACCTTCTATCGCCAGCGCACCTACTACCGTTGGGATAACGGCTGGAGCCGTTCAATCAGCCCGAAAGGACCCTGGGAAGAGACCGATATCCATGGCGTACCGGGTGGGTTGGGGCGCCAGTTCGGGCAATAACGCAAAGTGCGACCCTCGGGGGATTGGATGGCAGGCAGGTTGATCTACCTCATCGGGCCTTCCGGTTCGGGCAAGGACAGCCTGCTCGATGCCGCGCGTGCGCGGTTGGCCGAGCGTGGCTGCCGAATCGTGCGCCGAGTCATCACGCGTTCCGCCGAAGCCGTGGGCGAGGCGGCACTGGGCGTGAGCCCGCAGCAGTTCGTCCAGATGCAGGCCCAGGGCGCGTTTGCCCTGAGCTGGCACGCCAATGGTCTGTCCTATGGCATCCCGCGGGAAATCGACGATTGGCTCGCCGCTGGACAGGACGTGCTGGTGAACGGCTCGCGGGGGCATTTGCAGGATACTCGCGAGCGTTATCCGAATGTGTTGGCGATATTGCTGAGCGTGGACCAGGCAGTGCTGCGCCAGCGCTTGCTGGCGCGTGGTCGTGAGTCCTTGGCCGAGATCGACCAGCGCCTGGCGCGCAATGCCCGTTTCGGTGAGCGCCTGCTGGCCGAGGATCCGACAGTGCATGTGCTCGACAACTCCGGGCCACTGGAGCAAACCGTTGAAAAACTCTTGGCCTTTCTCGACGAGCCGGCAGCATGCGCCTGATTGCGGTGCCGGCTATTTTGGCGATTTAGAACCGGGCGACGAGCACACCGCTGCCTTGGCGGGCGATCCTACTGGCCCGCCAGACGCTTGGATCTTTACGCCGTCGCCAACGAAGCCTTCTGCGAAACACTCAGGAAGCGCAACAACGCCAACAGTGGAAACGCACTGCCAACCACCACGATCCACAGCCAGCCGCCGTGCTCATATACCGCGCTGGCCACGGATGAGCCGAACGCACCGCCGATGAAGATGCTGGTCATGTACAACGCATTCAGGCGGCTGCGGCTCTTGGCGTCCAGGGCGTAGACCGCGCGTTGACCGAGGACCATGTTCATTTGTACGCAGAAATCCAGCACCACGCCGGTCACGGCCAAGCCGATCACGCTGTAGACGGGGTGTATGAAAGCGGGCAGGAAGCTCAGGCTGGCGAATAGCAGGGCCAGCAATGAAGCGATGCGGGTATGGCCGGCGTCGGCCAGGCGTCCGGCAATAGGCGCGGCAATGGCGCCGATTGCGCCGACCAGGGCGAAAATCGCGATCTGGCTTTGCGACAGGCCGTGATTGCGCGCCAGTTCCAGCGGCACGGCGGTCCAGAACAAGCTGAACGTGGCGAACATGCAGCCTTGATAAAACGCCCGCTGACGCAATACCGGTTGCTGACGCAGCAGCGTCCAGAGCGAACCCAGCAATTGGCCATAGGACGCGCTGTGGTCAGGCTGGCGCTTAGGGATGGTCAGCGCCAATACGATGCTGATCGCTGCCATCAATAGCGCGGCAATCACAAACATTGCCCGCCAGCCAAAATGATCCGCCACCACGCTGGACACCGGTCGCGCCAGCAAGATCCCCAACAACAAACCGCCCATGATCCCGCCGACCACGCGACCGCGAGATTCTTCCGGCGCCAGGTGTGCGGCCAGCGGTATCAGGATCTGCACCGACACCGAACTGAAGCCCACCAATAGCGAAATCAGCAAGAACACGTTCGGCTGATCGGTGAGCGCCGCGCCCAGCAGACTGGCAATGGCCACCACGGTCGTGATGATCATCAGCCGACGGTTTTCCAGCAGATCACCCAAAGGCACCAGGAAGAACAGGCCCAGGGCATAACCGATCTGCGTCAGCGAAACGATCAGGCTGGCCATGGTGCTGGTCAGGCCGATGTCCGGTGCGATCAGGCCGATGATCGGTTGCGCATAGTAGATGTTGGCGACAATCGCACCACAGCAGAAGGCGAACAGCAGCACCATGCCTCGGGTCATTGTCGCGGTGCCATGGGGCAGCTGGGTCGCTGGATTCATCACGTGTCTCACTGGATATAAGGGAATGCGCGCAGGCTAAACGGCTGGTTGAAACGGCGGAAGTGGATTTGGAGTGATAGTAATCATTCTTCTGCGCAATGAGTGACGAATGCGGGCGTGCTGCAGGGACCACCGGCCATCCGAAGAACTGCCCGTTTTGCCGTGACAGCTAGAATCTACAGGGGGATCACTTCAACGTGTCCTTACAAAGCGGGAGTATCACGATGAAAATCGTATCTTCGCTGGCGTTGGTGGTAGCGGTTGGGTCGATCTTCGGGTGCTCGACAGTGCCAGATGCTCAGGTCACCAACGTTCCCATGAAAGCCACTGCCATCAATGCCGGCAACATCGCCCGGCCAATCATGATGCCCGACGGGCAAGCAACAGTGTTCTGGTTTGCTGTCAGTGGAGAATCCATGGGTAGCGCGTTACCAGGCCGTTTGCAGGCCTACATCTACCCGGGCAGCTGTGGAAGTCTGGGTGCCAAACCCGCCTATGACATGAATGACGGCCCGAATGCGCGGTTCTATTCGCAAGCGTCCATGCAATATTTCTGGAAAAGCGCGCCCGTACCGGTCGAGACACTTCGAGCGGGGGGCTATGCGTTAGTGGTGCGAGAAAGCCCGGCCGATGGTCACCAGGCGATTTTCTGCGGCAATCTGAGCTAGCGGCATACCCCTGTAGGAGCTGCCGAAGGCTGCGATCTTTTGATTTTGCCTTTTGAAAAACAAGATCAAAAGATCGCAGCCTTCGGCAGCTCCTACAGGGGATCGCGTTTGCTCAGTGGTTACTGGGCGTAAATCTGGTCGAAGATCCCGCCATCATTGAAGTGGGTCTTCTGCACGGTGCGCCAGTCGCCGAAGGTTTTCTCCACCGACAGGAAGTCGACTTTCGGGAAGCGGTCGGTGTACTTGGCCAGCACGGCCGGGTCACGTGGACGCAGGTAGTTGGTGGCGGCGATTTCCTGGCCTTCTGGCGACCAGAGGTACTTCAGGTATTCCTCGGCGGCGGCGCGGGTGCCTTTCTTGTCGACGGTCTTGTCGACCACCGATACCGGTGGCTCGGCTTCGGCGGATACGCTTGGGTAGATGACCTCGAACTGATCGCGGCCAAACTCGCGGGCGATCATTTCCGCTTCGTTTTCGAAGGTCACCAGCACGTCGCCGATCTGGTTGGTCATGAAGGTCGTCGTCGCGGCGCGGCCACCGGTATCCAGCACTGGAGCCTGCTTGAACAGCTTGCCGACGAAGTCCTTCGCCTTGTTTTCGTCGCCGCCATTTTTCAGCACGTAGCCCCAGGCGGACAGATAGGTGTAGCGGCCGTTACCTGAAGTCTTCGGGTTTGGCACGATGACTTGCACACCGTCCTTGAGCAGGTCCGGCCAGTCTTTCAGGGCTTTGGGGTTGCCTTTGCGGACGATGAACACGGTGGCCGAGGTGAATGGCGCGCTGTTGTCCGGCAGGCGGGTGACCCAATTGTCCGGGACCAGTTTGCCGTTATCGGCCAGGGCATTGATGTCGGTGGCCATGTTCATGGTGATCACGTCAGCGGGCAGGCCATCGATGACCGAGCGCGCCTGCTTGCTGGAGCCACCGAAGGACATCTGCAAGGTGATGTTTTCGTTGTGCTCGGCTTGCCAGTGTTTCTGGAACGCAGTGTTGTAGTCCTTATAGAAATCGCGCATCACGTCGTAGGAAACGTTGAGCAGGGTCGGTGCGGCCTGGGCCACGCTGGTCAGTGCCAGGCCTGCGGCCAGAAGTGAGGCGCCAAAGAGTTTTTTCACTGCGAATTCCTTGTTCTATGTAGGAGCTGCCGCAGGCTGCGATCTTTTGATTTTGATCTTCAAAAGCAAGATCAAAAGATCGCAGCCTGCGGCAGCTCCTACGGGTTATGTGTATTGAACGCGATACTAATTTGCCAGCGACTATAGCCGGCCCTGCATAGTCGTTTAAAGATTAAAAAGCTCTTTGCTTATTCCAGTTTCTTGAACAATGCATTGCCGCAGCGAGAGCAGAACGCGGCGCCGTGTTCGTGGTGGTTTTTCTTGCACACCGGGCAGTCATGTTGCAACTGTTCGCCACGCATGGCGTTGGCCAGCTCGGCAGTGAAAATACCGGTGGGCACGGCAATGATCGAATAACCGGTGATCATGACCAGCGAGGAAATCACCTGGCCCAAGGGGGTCTTCGGCACGATGTCGCCGAAGCCCACGGTGGTCAGCGTCACGATGGCCCAGTAGATGCCTTTGGGAATGCTGGTAAAACCGTGTTCCGGGCCTTCGATCACATACATCAACGTGCCGAACACCGTTACCAGGGTGCAGACACTGACCAGGAACACCACGATTTTCTGCTTGCTGCCGCGCAACGCGGACATCAGGTAGTTGGCTTGTTTCAGGTAGGGGCTGAGCTTGAGCACGCGGAAAATCCGCAGCATCCGGATGATCCGGATAATCAACAGGTACTGCGCATCGGCGTAGTACAACGCCAGTATGCCGGGTACGATCGCCAGCAAGTCCACCAGTCCATAGAAGCTGAAGGCGTAGCGCAGCGGCTTGGGGGAACAGTACAGGCGCAGGCCATATTCAATCACGAAGATGACGGTGAAACCCCACTCGATATACGCCAGCACGTCGGCATAGTTGCGGTGCACGGTATCGATGCTGTCGAGCATCACGATCACCAGGCTGGCGAGGATGATCAACAGCAAAATGCCGTCGAAGCGTCGACCCGCCTTGGTGTCGCTCTGGAAAATCATGACGTAAAGGTCTTCACGCCAGTTTTTGCTGCTGTCCATGGAAAACGCCTGAATCGGGAATCAGCGCAGCCTAGGTTGATTCTCCCCAGAAGCGCAAGGCGTAGTGGCCCCAGTCGCCTTGCCGAGCACTTGAGCCACCGTACGAATCAGCCAGCAGGCGAGGATGAACGGCGCGGTCAGCGTGGGCAGGCCAACAGCGGCAAACATCGGCGTCAACAGCAGCGCGCAGGCAATGCCCACCAGTGGCAGCCACGGCTGCTGGCGCTGGGCGCTGAAGGCGAGGGCGGCGAGCACGGCGTTGTAGCCACCCAGGCCCAGCAGTGCGGTGTAGAAGTCGTGGTTGAGCAGGCTCCAACCCATGCCGGTAACAGACGCCAGCAACGCCCAGCAGAAGGCGCGACGATCAGCCACCAGCAAACCGGCGGCAATCATCGCACCGGCCAGCGGATGACCGAGGAACATCACCTGGCCGAGGCCCTTGAGGGGGGCGGCGAGCATGTTCAGCGTGCTGACTTCGATCAGGTGCGCCTCGGTCGAGGGCGTGGCGAAGCACAGCAACACCCAGCTCAACCCCACAAAGGGCGCCGTGTAGGCGGGCAGGTACTGGCTGAAGCGAGCGCGCTTGAGCCACTGTTGCGTGAGCATGGCACTCAGGCCGCCAGCAGCGAGGATCAGCAGTGGCAACATTGCTGACCATGGGAAATACAGACTCAGCAGCAAGCCAAGCAAGACGCCGTTGTAACTGAAGAGCCCGGCCTGGCGATCGGCCTTGGCGTAGCCGCGACGTTGCGCGGTGAGCAGCCCGGCGACGCCGCCAAGCAACGCACCGCCGAGCAAGGCGGGTGCGGTCAACAGAATGGCGAGCAGGCACGCCAGACCAAACAGCGGATGGCGTTGGAGGAATATCTGGCTGAAGCCGTTGAGCAAGGCTTCGGCCCAGTCGGGGCAGTGGGTGTTGAAGTGGTTGGCAGGCATGGCAAGGGTCGTTTCAGTACAGATCGTTCCCACGCTCTGCGTGGGAATGCCTCAATGGACGCTCTGCGTCTGCTCTGGGGACGCGGAGCGTCCCGGGCTGCATTCCCACGCAGAGCGTGGGAACGATCATGTAGGGGTTAAATCAATGTTTCGATACGTAAAGAGTTAGTCGACCCCGGCTGCCCAAACGGCACACCTGCAGTGATCAATAACGTATCGCCCCGCTGCGCCATGCCTTGGGCCTGGGCAATTTCCAGCGCCGTAGAGCACACCTCGTCCACCTGGCGCAGGCGATCGTTGACCACCGAGTGCACCCCCCATGCCACGGTCAGGCGCCGAGCGGTTTGCCGGTTCGGCGTCAGGTTGAGGATCGGCACTGTCGGCCGTTCCCGGGCCGCACGCAAACTCGAGGTGCCTGATTCGCTGTAGTTGACCAGGACCGCCACCGGCAACACGTTGCTGATACGGCGAATCGCGCAGCTGATCGCATCGTTAACAGTCGCTTCGGCTTTTGGCCGGCTCACGTCCAGCTGGGTCTGGTAGTCCGGGCCGTTTTCCACCTGGCGGATGATCTTGCTCATCATCTGTACGGCTTCGAGGGGGTATTCGCCAGAGGCGGTTTCCGCCGACAGCATCACCGCGTCGGCACCTTCGGCCACCGCATTGGCGACATCGGTGACTTCGGCGCGGGTGGGCGCCGGGGAGAAACGCATCGATTCGAGCATCTGCGTCGCCACCACCACCGGCTTGCCCAACTGACGACAGGTGCTGATGATGTTTTTCTGGATCTGCGGCACGCTTTCGGCCGGTACTTCCACGCCCAGGTCACCGCGAGCGACCATGATCGCGTCGCTCAATTCGGCGATTTCGCGCAACTGCGTCACCGCTGACGGCTTTTCGATCTTGGCCATCAGGAACGCCTTGTCGCCGATCAGGGCACGGGCTTCGCGAATGTCTTCAGGACGCTGCACGAACGACAGCGCCACCCAGTCCACCCCCAGTTCGAGGCCAAAGCTCAAGTCGCGACGGTCCTTGGCGGTCAGCGGGCTCAGTTCGAGCAGCGCTTGCGGCACGTTCACGCCCTTGCGGTCCGACAGTTCGCCACCGTTGAGCACGGTGGTGTCGATGGCGTCGGCATACTTGGTGACCACTCGCAGGCGCAGCTTGCCGTCGTCCAGCAACAGGTCCATGCCGGGCTCCAGCGCAGCGATGATTTCCGGGTGCGGCAGGTTGACCCGGCGTTCATCACCCGGTGTGGCATCGAGATCCAGGCGCAGGGCCTGACCGCGATGGAGCTGGACTTTGCCTGCGGCAAATTTTCCGACCCGCAGCTTCGGCCCTTGCAGGTCCATCAGAATGCCCAGCGGATAATTCAGCTGGCGCTCGACTTCGCGGATCCACTGGTAGCGCTTGGCGTGGTCGGCGTGATCGCCGTGGCTGAAGTTCAGGCGAAAGATATTGACCCCGGCCTGCACCAGTTCACGAATGTCGTCGATCCCGTCGGTAGCGGGGCCGAGGGTGGCGAGGATCTTGACCTTTTTGTCAGGCGTCATGTTTAGGGCTCTCAAGAATCAGGATGGCGCGGAAGTCGTTGACGTTGGTGCGGGTCGGCTCGGTGACGATCAGTGCGTCCAGCGCCTCGAAATAGCCGTAGCCATTGTTGTTTTCCAACTCGTCGCTGGCGCTCAAACCGAGGGCCGCGGCACGGGCATAACTGTCCGGGGTCATGATTGCCCCGGCGTTGTCTTCGGAACCGTCGATGCCATCGGTGTCCCCGGCCAGGGCGTAGACGCCGGGCAAGCCCTTGAGGCTGTCGGTGAGGCTGAGCAGGAACTCGGCGTTGCGCCCACCACGGCCGTTACCGCGAACGGTCACCGTGGTTTCGCCGCCAGAAAGAATCACGCAGGGCGCCGCCAGTGGCTGGCCGTGCTGGACGATCTGCCGAGCGATACCGGCATGCACTTTTGCCACTTCACGGGACTCACCTTCGAGGTCGCCCAGGATCAACGGACTGTAACCGGACTGACGGCACTTCACCGCCGCAGCTTCCAGTGATTGCTGCGGGCGCGCGATCAGCTGGAAGTGACTGCGGGCCAGGCTCGGGTCGCCAGGTTTCACAGTCTCTGATTCCGGGCTTTGCAGCCAGTTACGCACGGAGGCGGGCACGTCGATGGCGTAGCGCTTGAGGATTGCCAGCGCTTCGGCAGAGGTGCTCGGGTCGGCCACCGTGGGGCCGGAGGCGATGACCGTGGCGAGGTCTCCCGGCACATCGGAAATCGCATAGGTATAGACAGTGGCAGGCCAGCAAGCCTTGCCGAGGCGGCCACCCTTGATCGCCGAGAGGTGTTTGCGTACGCAATTCATCTCGCCAATGGTCGCGCCGGATTTGAGCAGGGCTTTGTTGATCGATTGCTTGTCGGCCAAGGTGATGCCTTCGGCCGGCAGGGCGAGCAGCGCCGAGCCACCGCCGGACAGCAGGAAAATCACGCGGTCTGTTTCGTCGAGGTCGCTGACCAGTTCCAGAACGCGTTTGGCAACGGCCAGACCGGCTGCGTCCGGAACCGGATGCGCGGCTTCGACCACTTCGATTTTTTCGCAGGGGGCGCCATGGCCGTAGCGCGTCACCACCAGGCCGGACACTTCGCCCTGCCAGCAGCGCTCGACCACCTGGGCCATGGCGGCCGCGGCTTTGCCGGCACCAATGACGATCACTCGACCGCTGCGGTCGGCAGGCAAATGGGCTTCAAGGACTTTCTGCGGGTGGGCCGCGTCGATGGCTGTGGCGAACAGCTCACGCAGCAATTGTTGCGGATCGACCGACATGGCGGGCTCCCGGAATTCTTGTTATTCGAAAGGGCAACTCGGATCTCTGTGGGAGCGAGCCTGCTCGCGAATCAAACGACACGGTTTGTCAGGGACACCGCGGTGAATTCTTCGCGAGCAGGCTCGCTCCCACAGGTTTATGCAGGGCTTAGTTCTTGTCGCGAATCGAGAAATTCGCCATGTGTTCCAGGCCCTTGATCAGTGCCGAGTGGTCCCAGTTGCTGCCACCGATGGCCGCGCAGGTGCTGAACACTTGCTGGGCGTTGGCGGTGTTCGGCAGGTTGATGTTCAGCTCCTTGGCGCCTTGCAGCGCCAGGTTCAGGTCCTTCTGGTGCAGGCTGATGCGGAAGCCCGGATCGAAGGTGCCCTTGATCATGCGCTCGCCGTGTACTTCGAGGATCTTCGACGAGGCGAAACCGCCCATCAGTGCTTCACGCACCTTGGCTGGATCGGCACCGTTCTTGGCAGCGAACAGCAGGGCTTCGGCCACGGCCTGGATGTTCAGGGCGACGATGATCTGGTTCGCCACCTTGGCGGTTTGACCGTCACCGTTGCCACCCACCAGGGTGATGTTCTTGCCCATGGCCTGAAACAGCGGCAGCGCGCGTTCGAAGGCATCGGCATCGCCGCCGACCATGATGCTCAGGGTCGCCGCCTTGGCACCGACTTCACCGCCGGACACTGGCGCGTCGAGGTACTGGGCGCCTTTTTCGTTGATCCTGGCCGCAAATGCCTTGGTGGCGGTGGGCGAGATCGAGCTCATGTCGATCACCACCTTGCCTTTGCCAAGACCGGCGGCAACGCCGTCGGCACGGAACAGCACGTCATCGACCTGCGGGGTATCCGGGACCATGACGATGATGAATTCGGCTTCCTGGGCGACTTCTTTCGGGTTCGCCAGGGCGACGGCGCCGGCGGCAACCAGGTCAGCAGGAGCGGCGTCGTGGTGCGCCGACAGGAACAGGCTGTGACCGGCTTTTTGCAGGTTCGCCGCCATTGGGTGGCCCATGATGCCGGTGCCGATGAATCCGATTTTAGCCATGAGAAAATCCTCTTTTTTGTGTGTCTCCCTGTAGGAGCTGCCGAAGGCTGCGATCTTTTGATCTTGATCTTGAAAAGCAAAGTCAAAAGATCGCAGCCTTCGGCAGCTCCTACAGGGATGTCATGTTCAATTAGATCGCGTTATGGGTCTTGAGCCAGCCCAAACCCGCTTCGGTGGTGGTCAGCGGCTTGTATTCGCAACCGACCCAACCCTGATACCCGATGCGGTCCAGGTGTTCGAACAGGAAGCGGTAGTTGATTTCACCGGTACCCGGTTCGTTGCGCCCCGGGTTGTCCGCCAACTGCACATGGTTGATTTCGCCCAGGTGCGATTGCAGGGTGCGGGCCAGGTCGCCCTCCATGATTTGCATGTGATAGATGTCGTATTGCAGGAACAGGTTGGCGCTACCGACCTGTTCGCGAATCGACAGGGCTTGCGCCGTGTTGTTCAAATAGAAGCCCGGGATGTCGCGGGTGTTGATCGCTTCCATCACCAGCTTGATACCGGCTGCCTGCAGCTTGTCGGCCGCGTACTTGAGGTTGGCGACGAAGGTTTTTTCCACGGTGGCATCGTCAACGCCTTGTGGGCGGATGCCGGCCAGGCAGTTGACCTGGGTGTTGCCCAGCACTTGTGCGTAGGCGATCGCCAAATCGACACCGGCGCGGAACTCTTCAACCCGATCCGGCAGGCAGGCGATACCGCGCTCGCCCTTGGCCCAGTCGCCGGCCGGCAGGTTGAACAGCACTTGGGTCAGACCGTTGGCATCGAGCTTGGCCTTGATTTCGGCAGAGCTGAAGTCGTACGGGAACAGGTATTCGACACCACTGAAACCGGCCTTGGCGGCCGCTTCGAAACGGGCAAGAAAGTCCTGTTCGGTGAACAGCATGGACAG
Organism: Pseudomonas sp. PSB11; assembly: GCF_014596605.1. Lineage (NCBI taxonomy): Bacteria > Pseudomonadati > Pseudomonadota > Gammaproteobacteria > Pseudomonadales > Pseudomonadaceae > Pseudomonas > Pseudomonas sp. PSB11. Next base: position 34,259 of record NZ_NOIO01000031.1, on the reverse strand, counting down.
GTTGGCTGCGAAACGCGGCATGGTGGTCTCCCGTAAATATGTGAGGGCGGCCCCTGTGGGAGCGAGCCTGCTCGCGAAAGCGGTGTGCCAGCCAACATTGTTGTTGGATTTGAAGCCGCCTTCGCGAGCAGGCTCGCTCCCACAAGGGAGAACGATCAATCGAGCAACGAAATCGCCGTTGGGGCGTCGTTGCCAACCAGCGCCAGGTCTTCGAATTCGTTGACGGCGTTGATCTCGGTGCCCATGGAAATATTGGTCACGCGCTCCAGGATGATCTCGACGATCACCGGAACCTTGAACTCTTCGATCATCTGTTCGGCCTTGCGCAGGGCAGGGGCGATGTCAGCCGGTTCGAACACACGCAGCGCCTTGCAGCCCAGGCCTTCGGCTACTGCGACGTGATCGACGCCATAACCGTTGAGTTCCGGAGCGTTCAGGTTGTCGAAGGACAGCTGCACGCAGTAGTCCATCTCGAACCCGCGCTGCGCCTGACGGATCAGGCCCAGGTACGAGTTGTTCACCACCACATGAATGTACGGCAGCTTGAACTGCGCACCCACCGCCAGTTCTTCGATCATGAACTGGAAGTCATAGTCCCCCGACAGGGCCACGACTTTGCGGTTCGGGTCAGCCTTGACCACGCCCAGCGCAGCAGGAATGGTCCAGCCCAGCGGGCCTGCCTGACCGCAGTTGATCCAGTGGCGCGGCTTGTAGACGTGCAGGAACTGCGCGCCGGCAATCTGTGACAGACCGATGGTGCTGACGTAGCAAGTGTCCTTGCCGAACACCTGGTTCATCTCTTCGTACACGCGTTGCGGCTTGACCGGCACGTTGTCGAAGTGGGTCTTGCGCTGCAGGCTGGCTTTACGTTGCTGGCAGTCTTGCAGCCAGGCGCTGCGGTTTTTCAGCTTGCCGGCAGCTTGCCACTCGCGAGCGACTTCGATGAACACGGTCAGCGCGGAAGCGGCGTCGGAGACGATGCCCAGGTCCGGGGTAAATACGCGGCCGATCTGCGTGCCTTCGATGTCGACGTGAATGAACTTGCGGCCTTCGGTGTAGACGTCGACCGAACCGGTGTGGCGGTTTGCCCAACGGTTACCGATGCCCAGTACCACGTCCGATTTCAGCAGTGTCGCGTTGCCATAGCGGTGCGAGGTCTGCAGGCCGACCATGCCCACCATCAAGGGGTGATCGTCCGGGATGGTGCCCCAGCCCATCAGGGTCGGGATGACCGGGATGCCGGTCAGTTCGGCAAATTCCACCAGCAGGTCGCTGGCGTCGGCATTGATGATGCCACCACCGGCCACGAGCAATGGGCGCTCGGCCTGGTCCAGCAGCGCCAGGGCTTTTTCCACCTGAACGCGGGTAGCGCTCGGCTTGGCCAGTGGCAGTGGCTGGTAGGCATCGATGTCGAATTCGATTTCGGCCATCTGTACATCGAACGGCAGGTCGATCAGCACTGGGCCTGGACGACCAGAGCGCATTTCATAGAACGCTTTCTGGAACGCGTAAGGCACCTGGCCCGGCTCCAGAACAGTGGTGGCCCACTTGGTCACTGGCTTGACGATGCTGGTGATATCGACAGCCTGGAAATCTTCCTTGTGCATACGGGCGCGGGGTGCCTGGCCGGTAATGCAGAGGATTGGAATCGAGTCGGCCGAGGCGCTGTAGAGCCCGGTGACCATGTCGGTACCGGCCGGTCCCGAAGTGCCGATGCACACGCCGATGTTGCCGGCCTTGGTGCGGGTGTAGCCCTCGGCCATGTGCGAGGCGCCTTCAACGTGGCGAGCGAGTACGTGATCGATGCCGCCGACCTTTTGCAGGGCGGAGTACAGCGGGTTGATGGCGGCACCGGGGATGCCAAAAGCGGTATCGACCCCTTCACGGCGCATCACCAGAACGGCGGCTTCGATTGCTCTCATTTTGCTCATGGTTTTGTGCCTCTTTACGTTTTGTAATTGTATACAAGTGGCTTTGCGCAGAGTGTATTCACGGCGGACGGCGCAGGTCAATCCATTTTCTCAAGCGCTCGTTTCATTCGTCGGAAGCCCGGTCTACTGTGGCTTTTCGTCGCATGTGGCGCTTTTCGAGAATTATTGTATACAAAAAAATAATCCATTGTGTTCTATTTGTTGCATCGGCCTGCGGCACAACGAAGCAGGCCACCGGCTTTCCGAAAAACAAAATGAGGACGGCACCATGAGCGCTTTAACCTTGAAAGTCGCAGTCAACCTGGTCAACGAGGCCATCAACGCCGCACGGGCAATCTCTGCAGCGCCGCTGGCCATCGTGGTACTGGATGCCGGCGGGCATCTGGTCACTTTGCAACGCGAGGACGGCGCCAGCCTGCTGCGCCCGCAAGTCGCCATCGGCAAGGCCTGGGGCGCCATCGCCCTGGGTAAGGGCTCACGCCTGCTGGCGCTGGACGCCCAACAGCGCCCGGCGTTCATCGCGGCATTGAATAGCCTGGGGCAGGGCAGTGTGGTGCCGGCACCGGGCGGTGTGCTGATCCGCGATCAGGATGGGAATGTGTTGGGGGCGGTGGGGATTAGCGGGGATCTGTCGGATGTTGATGAGCAGTGTGCGATCAATGCGATCGAGGCGCTGGGGTTGAGGGCGGATGCTGGGGTGGCTGCTTGATTGATGGTTGACTGAACTTCCGCCTTCGCGAACAAGCCCGCTCCCACAGGGGAATGCAATCCAAATGTGGGAGCGGGCTTGCTCGCGAAGGCGATCTAGCGGAAACATTAAGCCAAAAGTCTACGCTGCGATTTTGCAGTCGCTGATCTAACCTTTCCTTGATTTCAACATGAGGAAGGGCAATGGAATGCCTGAACTGTCGGCTTCACACCGCCTGCGTATCGGCCGATATACCGAGCAAAACCGCATCTACCTGCTGACTACCAATACCCTGAGGCGAGAACCTGTTTTCAGGAATTACACCTTGGGACGCTTGGTGGTCCACCAATTTAAGCAAGCACAGAATGATGGCTTCGCCGATTCCTTGGCCTGGGTAGTCATGCCCGATCATTTTCATTGGTTGATTCAGTTGAACAAAGGCTCATTGGGACAGCTGATGTGTCAAACCAAATCCTTGAGTACTCGAGCAATCAATGCGGCAAGTGGCAGAACAGGCAGTCTCTGGCAGCAGAGTTTCCATGATCATGCTTTGCGCAAAGAAGCAGATCTGGTGAAATTGGCTCGATATGTGGTGGCCAATCCGTTGCGGGCTGGATTGGTTGAGAAACTCGGCAACTACCCATTGTGGGATGCAATCTGGGTTTGACAGGTGTAACGAGTTGTCTTCATTCGCGAGCAAGCCCGCTCCCACATTTGACCGCTTTCTTCCTAGCGAAACTCGATCAAATGTGGGAGCGGGCTTGCTCGCGAATGGTCGCGCCGCGGTGTATCAGTCCGGCTCACACCCCTTGAGCACCAGCCGGATAATCGTCTGCGCGGCCGCTTCATAATCCTCTTCATCCAGCTTGGCCTTGCCGGTGATGGCGGTGATCTGCCAGTCGAAGTCGGCGTAGGTCTGGGTCGCGGCCCAGATGCTGAACATCAGGTGATTGGGGTCGATTGGCGCAATCTGGCCACGATCGATCCAGGTCTGGATGCAATCGATGTTGTGCTTGGCCTGGCCGTTGAGCTGTTCGACCAGGTCGGAACTCAGGTGCGGCGCGCCATGCATGATTTCGCTGGCGAAGACCTTGGAAGCGAAGGGCAGGTCGCGAGAGATGCGGATTTTCGAGCGGATATAGCCGCTCAGCACTTCACTGGGCACGCCGTCGGGATTGAACGGTGTCGAAGCCTGCAGAATCGGTTCGATGATGCTTTCCAGGACCTCGCGATAGAGGTTTTCCTTGGATTTGAAGTAGTAGTAGACGTTGGGCTTGGGCAATCCCGCCTTGGCTGCGATATCACTGGTTTTGGTCGCAGCGAAGCCCTTGTCGGCAAATTCTTCGCTGGCGGCACGCAGGATCAGTTGTTTGTTGCGCTCGCGGATGGTGCTCATAAACCAGGGGGTTCCTTGCCTGTACTGGCGGTGGCGCATGGTAGCACCGGCCTTCGGCGAGGCTCAAGAATGCTCCGTGCGGCGTCAGGCCGCGCTATGCTGCACGGCATTCATTCAAGAAGGAAAGCCGATTCATGGCAGGAAGCAGTTTGCTCGTGCTGATCGACGACATCGCAGCCGTACTGGACGATGTGGCGTTGATGACCAAAATGGCCGCCAAGAAGACCGCCGGTGTGCTGGGCGATGATCTGGCGCTCAATGCCCAGCAGGTTAGCGGCGTGCGTGCCGATCGGGAAATCCCGGTGGTCTGGGCGGTCGCCAAGGGCTCGTTTATCAACAAGCTGATCCTGGTGCCGTCGGCACTGGCCATCAGCGCATTCATCCCGTGGCTGGTCACGCCATTGCTGATGTTGGGGGGCGCTTACCTGTGTTTCGAGGGGTTCGAAAAGCTCGCCCATAAATTCCTCCATAGCAAGGCTGAAGACCAGGCCGAACATGCCGAACTGGTCGAGGCAGTGGCGGACCCGGCGGTCGATCTGGTGGCGTTCGAAAAGGACAAGATCAAGGGCGCGATCCGCACCGACTTCATCCTCTCGGCGGAAATCATCGCCATCACCCTCGGCGTCGTGGCCGATTCGGCGCTGACCCAACAAGTGGTCGTGCTCTCGGGCATCGCCATCGTCATGACGATCGGCGTCTACGGGCTGGTGGCCGGCATCGTCAAGCTCGATGACCTGGGCCTGTGGCTGACCCAGAAGCCGGGGCAGATGGTCAAAAGCATCGGCAACGGCATCCTGCGCGCGGCGCCGTACATGATGAAAAGCCTGTCGGTGATCGGTACGGCGGCCATGTTCCTGGTCGGTGGGGGCATCCTCACCCACGGTGTTCCGGTGGTGCATCACTGGATCGAAAGTGTCAGTGCGGGGGCGGGCGGTGCCGGGTTTATCGTACCGACGCTGCTCAATGGGGTGGCGGGGATTGTGGCGGGGGCGGTGGTGTTGGTGGGGGTTATGGCCGTCAGCAAGATCTGGCGAGCAGTCAAAGGTTAAAGCTGTAGGAGCCAGCTTGCTGGCGATTGGCCCTTGAGTCTTGTGTAGACCTTTCGAGCGCTATCGCTGGCAAGCCAGTTCCTACAGGGTGTTTGTGGCCGATGGTATTACTCGGCGATCTGCAATTTGCGCGACTCGGTGTACACGTACCGCACTTTCTCGTACTCGAACGGCGAGTTCAGTTGGCCATAACGGAAGCTGGTCTGGTTGCGTTTGTCGATGCCGCGCAGGATCCAGACTTCTGGATGGTTGGAGCTGACTTCGGACACGTTGAGGAAGTTGATTGCATTCTCGGCGCTGAAGTCGACTGCCAGCCCGCCCGTGTCACGCAGATTGGACGGTCCCAGGATCGGCAGTACGAAGTAGGCGCCGCCCGGTACACCATAGAAGCCCAGGGTCTGGCCGAAGTCTTCGTTCTGGCGCGGCAGGCCCATGGCGGTGGCCGGGTCCCACAAGCCGGCGATGCCGATGGTGGTGTTGAGCAGCAATCGACCGGTGATCTCCATCGAACGCTGGCCCTTGAACTGCAACAGGCTGTTCAGCAGGTTCGGTACGTCGCCCAGGTTGTTGAAGAAATTGCTGACGCCAGTGCGCAAGAAGCTCGGCGTGATATAGCGATAGCCATCGACCACTGGCAGGAACACCCACTGATCGAACCGGTAGTTGAAGTGGTAGACACGGCGGTTCCACTGCTCCAGCGGGTCGTAGACATTCAGGGCGCCGAGCGTCGAACGTTCGAATTCGCGCTGGTCCAGGCCCGGGTTGAACTTGAGTTTGCTCAGGGGTTCCTTGAAGCCGTCGCTGTCGATGACGACAGGGGCGTTGGCTTTGCTGTTATCTGCATGGGCAATGCCTGCACTGAGTAACGCGGCGATAAGCAGGAGGTATTTAGCCACGGAAGAACTCCAGCATGGCGTCGCTGTTGACGCGATAGTTAAGGTTGCCGCAATGGCCGCCCAGCGGGTAAACGGTCAGGCGATCGCCAAACGTCTTGCGCAGGAAACCCAGGTCTCCAGGGCCGAGAATCACGTCGTCGGCATTGTGCATCACGGCGATTTTCGGGCTGTCATGCAGGTAGTCCTTCAGTGCATACAAGCTCACCTGGTCGATCAGTTGCAGCAGGCTGCCGCCGTCGGTGCGGGCGCGCCACATCGGGATGACCTGTTCGGTGATGTAGCAGTCGAAGTCGCACTGCAGTGCTCGCTTGAAGTACGGCGAGAGGCTGGTGCCTTCGGTGATGGGCGTCTTGGGTGGAGTGATCAGGCCACGACGGTTGATCAGGTCCGACGTAAAGGCGATATCGGCGGCCGAGAAGCGGAACGAGGTGCCGATGAGCATGGCCATCTGTTCGTTGCTCAGGTGCTGCTTGGACTGCTGGAAGTCGTAGAGCAGCGCGTCGTTGAGATCGATGTAGCCCTTCTGCTGGAAGTAACGGGTCAGTTTGTTCAGCACCAGCTCATAGAACGTGGTGGTGTTGGTGATGCCCTTGACCTCGGTCTGGACCAGTCGGTCCAGGTTGGTGATCGAGGTGTAGAGATTGACCGGAGGATTGAGCAGCAGCACTTTCTTGAAGTTGAAGCTGCGGCGGGTTTCGTCCAGGTGCGCAACGAATGCTGCATCCAGCGCGCCCAGGCTGTAGCCGGTCAGGTAGTAATCGGTCACCGGCAGTTTAGGGTTTTGCGCCCGCACCGCTTGCATCACCCGATACATGTCTTCGGCGTCGTCCTTGGTGATACCGGGCGTGGCAAAGCGTGAGGCGGCGCTCATGAAGTCGAAGCTGGTGGGCGACGACAATTGCACCACGTGGTACCCGGCCTTGTAATAAAGCTTTTTCAAGTATTCGTTAAGGCTGCTGTCATAGCGCGCGCCCGTGCCGGCGATCAGGAAAATCAACGGCGCGGCTTTATCCTGGGTGGCAATGCGATAGGTGAGCTTCTTCACTGGCCAGAAGTTGTCAGGCAGTTCGAATGCGCGTTCCGGGCGCAAGGTGACACTGCGATCGGCCTGATCGATGTCGTCGTCCAGCGGCAGCTCGGGGCGCAAATCCGGCGGCGTCGTGGCAATCGTTGCCTCGAACGGGTTGGTCAAGGGGTAGCCATAACTGGCAGCGTCGATATCGACCGCCAGTGCGGACGCACTCAAGATAAGGCCGCCAAACAGGGCGGCGAAGCGCAAGGAACGGAGCATGACTAGATCCCTTAGAGAAGGTGCCGAATGAAGTTCGCAGGCTATGACCACTGGATCCGGGCCAAAGTGCCACGCATCGGCACCAAACAGGCCTTAATTCCGAGTAATAGTAGCGCGACGATACACTTTGCAGTGATTGAATGACCAGTTATCAGTTGTTATTGCTTGCGTCGGGCTGCCGGGGGATTAAGCTGGCCGCCGTTTTTGCGTATTGGAGCGCCCCATGTCCCGCCGTCTGCCCGTGATTCTGTTGCTTGTCCTGTTGCCACTCTGGCTGGCCGCCAGCTATGGCGCGCGTTATGGCTTCATGGAAGATGCGCAGTGGGTCGGTATTTGCGTGGATGAGGCAAGCCGTTGGGAATGCCAGGTGCGTTCGAACCTGGGGCTGATGATTCACTTCCAGGTATTGGGCTGGGGCGCGTTGGCTGCCGCGGTGATCGGCTTTGTGCTGCCCGGGCGGGCAGGGTGGTGGTTGGCGATGCTGGCGCTGGTGTTCGGGTTTCCGGCATTGGCGTTGTACAACACGACGATGGCGGTGTTTGCGGTGGTGATTGCGGGGTTGCGGTTGGTCAGGGCCTCCCGTACCACGTGATAGTGAGCTTTCGCGAGCAGGCTCGCTCCCACAGTAGATTTTCAATGAACACAGATTTTGTGTACTGCGAAGATCACAATGTGGGAGCGAGCCTGCTCGCGAAGAGGCCGGATGCAGCGCCAAATCAGCCCTTGCGAACCCGCAAGCTGCGCCACAACGCCGCTACCATCAATCCACTCACCGCCGCCCAACCCCAGGCCTGCTGGTTGTGCAAACCTTCCTGATAAAGCTGAGGTGCAATACCGGCGCCAATGATGAAGGTCAGCAAGGCAATCTCCCGACGCGGCACACTGACCGGGCGGCATAGATAAACCAGCGCCGGCACGATGAACGCAACGCTGGGGAAGCTGCGATAGCGCGGATCAAATACCAGTTCAAGCATCGTTACCGCCGCGGCAAATCCTGCCACTGCCAGTATCCAGCCAGCGCGGCGCTCCAGCGCATTGAACGCCCAGCCACGCCAACCGGAGCGAGGACTCAAGGTTAGCGCGGCGTGGGCCAGCACCAGCACATTCAACGCGGTCAGCAACGCGACCCACAACCATTCGCTGGTAAAACGCGTGGTGACCCGTGCCAGGTCGCCCCAGGCGCCTACCGCGCAAGCGGCCAGTGCACCGAGCAGTGGCAGGACCAGGGCAGAGCGCGTGTTGTTCACGCGTCCGCCAAGAAACAGTGTGCCAAGGAAGATGAACCCACCCACCACCAGCCACTGCGACCAGTACGGCACATTGGTCACCGGCCCTGCGAGCACGCCCTTGTCCTGGCGATCGGCATCGAACAGTCCCCAGTAACCGCCGACCGCGCCCTCGCTGGCACGTTTCCACGGCTGGTCGAAGGCTTCGATGAGGTTGTAGTGCCAACCATTTTGTTCGGCCATGGCGACAAAACCACGAATGAACCTGGCTTCGTTGACCCGGCTCGGCAGGGCGGTTTCACGCTGGCGGCCTTCGCTTGGCCAGCCGGTTTCGCCAATCATCACGTCCTTGGGTGCGAACTTGTTGCCGAACACCTGGCGCACTTGCGCTACATGTTGCAGTGCGGCATCGATGTTCGACGGATCATCTTCCCAGTAAGGCAGCAAATGGATAGTCAGGAAGTCCACGGCCGGTGCGATCTCCGGGTGCTTGAGCCAGAACTCCCAGACATCGGCATAGGTAACGGGTTGCTTGACCTGGCTTTTGACCTTGTTGATAAGCCTGACCAACTGAGCGCCGGTGACTTCCTTGCGCAGCAGGGTTTCGTTGCCGACGATCACAGCACTGACCACGTCTGCGTTGGCGTTGGCCGAGGCGATCAGCAGGTCGACTTCTTTTTCGGTGTCCGCCGGGTTGCTGTTGATCCAGGCGCCGATCATCATTTTCAACCCATGCTTGCGCGCCAGATCGGGTAGCGCCTCGAGCCCCGTCATCGAGTACGTGCGGATGCATTCGAAGCGCGTTGCCAGCAGCGCGAGGTCCGCATCCATGCGCTCGGGACGCAGGTTGAATGGCACGTCGAATGGCGACTGGTCCTTGTCGAACGGGGTGTAGGAAGCACATTGCAGCTTGTGCGTGGCACTGGCGACGTCCGGCAGGATCACCGGTTTGCCCAGGCCATACCAGAAGCCGCCGAGGGCAAACAGCCCCAGCAGGCAAGCAAATAGATAAGCAAAAAAAGGAAAACGGGATGTCGCGGACATGGTCAGGCCGTGTGGGAGCAAAGCGGCGCATGTTACCTGCATTTATCTCCCGCTTGGTGGCCTGCATGATTTTGACATGCAAAGTTCGGGCGGATTGCCCGGCGCGGTTGTCTGGCGCGGGATTAATGGCGTTCTGATGTCGTTTCTCGCTGCCTTGAGGTCGCTGGCAGAGCAGGTCGCCGATAGCGTCAGGTTGATGATCGCAACTGTCAGTACTCCACTGATGATCGAACGAGTTTGCGGTGGGGCGTGATGGGGGCGCTGTGCACTATAACTATACGTTGACGCGACTCGGCATCCGTCGAGCGCAGCACTTTCGGGGAAGTAACGATGAAGATGCGACGACTTTTAGGCGCAGGTGCCGCTCTGGTGCTTGCGATGGGCTCCACATTCGCCAATGCCGAGAACAAGACCCTGAGCATCGGCTACGTTGACGGCTGGTCCGACAGCGTTGCTACCACTCACGTGGCCGCTGAGGTGATCAAGCAGAAGCTGAATTACGACGTGAAGCTGCAAGCCGTCGCCACCGGGATCATGTGGCAGGGCGTGGCCACCGGGAAACTCGACGCCATGCTGTCGGCCTGGCTGCCAGTGACCCACGGCGATTACTGGGCGAAGAACAAGGACCAGGTCGTCGACTACGGTCCGAACTTCAAGGACGCCAAGATCGGCTTGATCGTGCCGGAGTACGTCAAGGCCAAGTCGCTTGAAGACCTGAAGACCGATGACAGCTTCAAAAAACGCATCGTTGGCATCGACGCCGGTTCAGGCGTGATGCTCAAGACCGAGCAGGCGATCAAGGACTACGACCTGACCGGTTATCAACTCAAGGCCAGTTCCGGCGCCGGCATGATTGCCGAGCTGACCCGTGCCGAGAAGAAAAACGAATCCATTGCTGTGACCGGCTGGGTGCCGCACTGGATGTTCGCCAAGTGGAAACTGCGCTTCCTGGAAGACCCGAAAGGCGTGTACGGCGCGGCTGAAACCGTGAACAGCATCGGCAGCAAAGAGCTGGCGACCAAGGCACCGGAAGTGGCCAAGTTCCTGAAGAACTTCCAGTGGGCTTCGAAAGACGAAATCGGCGAAGTCATGCTGGCGATTCAGGAAGGTGCCAAGCCTGAGGCAGCGGCGAAGGATTGGGTAGCCAAGCACCCGGAGCGCGTGGCTGACTGGATCAAGTAATAGCTGCACCGCCGTACCCTGTGGGAGCGAGCCTGCTCGCGAAGCGTTCTGTCAGTTGACCTAGATGTCGACTGATCTGACGCTTTCGCGAGCAGGCTCGCTCCCACATTTATTTATTCTTGCTGGACTTTGGCGAATACGTCACGTGGTTCTAAGACTAAGGTCGTCTGGAACCTGCCCCGCAGCCGCATAGAGTGGATACCGTTCCAACTAAATCTGTGCTGCGAGGATAAAAACAATGAACGACAGCATTTACCTCTCGATTCAAAACAGCCCGCGATTCAAGGAGCTGGTTAGCAAGAGGGAACGATTCGCCTGGATTCTTTCGGCGATCATGCTAGGGCTTTACTCCGGATTCATCCTTTTGATTGCCTACGGGCCGCAGGTGCTGGGGGCGAAAATCAGCCCTGAGTCATCGATTACCTGGGGCATACCGATCGGTGTCGGGCTGATTGTTTCAGCCTTCGTCCTGACCGGGATCTACGTACGACGCGCCAATGGCGAATTCGACGACCTGAACAATGCGATTCTCAAGGAGGCTCAGCAATGATCCGGCGTCTAATGGCTCTCTTGAGCATCGCAGCCTTCGCACCGGGCGCCTGGGCGGCTGACGCCCTGACTGGCGCCGTGCAGAAACAACCGCTCAACGTGTCTGCGATTCTGATGTTCGTCGCATTCGTTGGCGCGACCCTGTGCATCACCTACTGGGCGTCCAAGAAAAACAAGTCGGCCTCCGACTACTACGCGGCGGGCGGCAAGATCACCGGCTTCCAGAACGGCCTGGCGATTGCCGGTGACTACATGTCGGCGGCGTCCTTCCTGGGTATTTCCGCGCTGGTGTTTACCTCCGGCTACGATGGCCTGATCTACTCGATCGGCTTCCTGGTGGGCTGGCCGATCATTCTGTTCCTGATCGCCGAGCGCCTGCGCAACCTGGGCAAATACACCTTTGCCGACGTGGCGTCCTATCGTCTTGGGCAAACCCAGATCCGCTCGCTGTCCGCTTGCGGTTCGCTGGTCGTGGTGGCGTTCTACCTGATCGCGCAAATGGTCGGTGCCGGCAAGCTGATCCAGCTGCTGTTCGGTCTCGACTATCACGTTGCGGTGATCCTGGTCGGTATCCTGATGTGCATGTACGTGCTGTTCGGCGGCATGCTGGCGACCACCTGGGTGCAGATCATCAAGGCTGTGTTGCTGCTGTCCGGCGCTTCCTTCATGGCGCTGATGGTGATGAAGCACGTCAACTTCGACTTCAACATGTTGTTCTCCGAGGCGATCAAGGTTCACCCTAAAGGTGAAGCGATCATGAGCCCGGGCGGCCTGGTGAAAGATCCGGTCTCGGCATTCTCCCTTGGTCTGGCACTGATGTTCGGTACCGCTGGCCTGCCGCACATCCTGATGCGCTTCTTCACCGTGAGTGACGCAAAAGAAGCGCGCAAGAGCGTGTTGTACGCAACCGGCTTCATCGGCTATTTCTACATCCTGACCTTCATCATCGGCTTCGGCGCGATCCTGCTGGTCAGCACCAACCCGGCCTTCAAGGATGCGGCTGGCGCGCTGTTGGGCGGTAACAACATGGCGGCGGTGCACCTGGCCAATGCGGTCGGTGGCAGTATCTTCCTGGGCTTCATCTCGGCGGTAGCGTTCGCAACCATCCTGGCAGTGGTGGCCGGCCTGACCCTCGCCGGTGCCTCGGCCGTGTCCCATGACCTGTACGCCAGCGTGATCAAGAAGGGCAAGGCCAACGAGAAGGACGAGATCCGCGTGTCGAAAATCACCACCATCGCCCTGGCGGTGCTGGCGATCGGCCTGGGTATCCTTTTCGAAAGCCAGAACATCGCGTTCATGGTCGGCCTGGCGTTCTCCATCGCGGCGAGCTGCAACTTCCCGGTGCTGCTGCTTTCCATGTACTGGAAAAAGCTGACCACTCGCGGCGCGATGATTGGTGGCTGGATGGGCCTGGTGAGCGCTGTAGGCTTGATGGTGCTTGGCCCAACCATCTGGGTGCAGATCCTGCATCACGAGAAGGCGATCTTCCCGTATGAGTACCCTGCACTGTTCTCGATGATCATTGCCTTTATCGGGATCTGGTTCTTCTCGATCACCGACAAGTCGACCGCGGCTGACAACGAGCGGGCGCTGTTCTTCCCGCAGTTCGTTCGTTCGCAGACTGGTTTGGGGGCGAGCGGGGCGGTTTCGCACTAAGGCTTCAAGTTTGTTGGCTTAAATAGAAATGCCCCGATTGAGAGATTGGGGCATTTTTTTTGGGCGGTTATCGGACATTTTTGACGTGAGATTTGTCTGCGAAGGCGGCCTTACAGCCGACCTATCTTTTGTTAACCGGGTACATATCCATTCCTGCGGTAACGGTGACTTATGGTTTCGCCCTTACGACGACTCCACAGGGGAATGTGGTCAGACCTGCAATCAGGTCGGCTGTCAGGCCGCCTCGCTTTTGCGTTTGATCTTGATCTGGCTTTTGATTTTCTTGCCACATCGAGAGGCTTCGTTCCGGTTCTGCGCAGTGGGTAAACCGGCATGGATGCCGGTTTAGCCGCGCTGGGCCATGGATGGCCCATCGCGGCGGGCCCTGTAGGAGCGAGCATGCTCGCGAAAAACGCCAGAACAACACGGGCATTCAGATAGCCCTCGTCATCGTTGACGACCATCGTCGGAACGCCGCCCGGAGCATGCTCGCTCCTACAGGCTTTTCCAAGTGACTCGCCGTAAGGGCGAAACCGCCAGCAGCCGTTACCGCAGAAACGGATATGTCCACGATCAAAGAGTAAATCGGCACAGACAAAAACGGCCTCTATATAGAGGCCGTTCCCGGTACAACTCAACACGCTACAGCAAGACAGATCTTACTTGCGGTCTTCCAGCTTGGTGATGTCACGCGACTCGTAGCCGGTGTACAGCTGGCGCGGACGGCCGATCTTGTACGGGCTGGAGAGCATTTCTTTCCAGTGGGAGATCCAGCCCACGGTCCGCGCCAAGGCGAAGATCACGGTGAACATGCTGGTTGGAATGCCGATCGCCTTGAGGATGATCCCCGAGTAGAAGTCGACGTTCGGGTACAGCGAGCGTTCGATGAAGTACGGGTCGGTCAGGGCGATCTCTTCCAGGCGCATGGCCAGTTCGAGTTGCGGATCGTTCTGGATGCCCAGTTCCTTCAGTACTTCGTCGCAGGTCTGCTTCATTACTGTGGCGCGAGGGTCGCGGTTTTTGTAAACGCGGTGACCGAAGCCCATCAGCTTGAACGGATCGTTCTTGTCCTTGGCCTTGGCGATGAACTTGTCGATGTTCGAGACATCGCCAATTTCGTCGAGCATGGTCAGTACGGCTTCGTTCGCACCGCCGTGGGCAGGGCCCCACAGTGCAGCGATGCCGGCAGCGATACAGGCGAACGGGTTGGCACCCGAGGAGCCCGCCAGGCGCACGGTGGAAGTCGACGCGTTCTGCTCGTGGTCGGCATGGAGGATGAAGATCCGGTCCATGGCCTTGGCGAGTACCGGGCTGATCGGTTTGATCTCGCACGGGGTGTTGAACATCATGTGCAGGAAGTTTTCCGCGTACGACAGGTCGTTGCGCGGGTACATCATGGGTTGGCCCATGGAGTACTTGTAAACCATCGCGGCCAGGGTTGGCATCTTGGCAACCAGGCGGATCGCGGAGATTTCGCGATGCTGCGGGTTATTGATGTCCAGGGAGTCGTGGTAGAAGGCCGAGAGGGCGCCGACTACACCACACATGACGGCCATCGGGTGGGCGTCACGGCGGAAGCCGTTGAAGAAGGTCTTCAGCTGCTCGTGAACCATGGTGTGGTTCTTCACGGTGCCGACGAACTGGGCCTTTTGTTCTGCGGTCGGCAGTTCGCCGTTGAGCAGTAGGTAGCAGGTTTCCAGGTAGTCCGACTTTTCAGCCAGCTGTTCGATCGGGTAGCCGCGGTGCAGCAGGATGCCGTTGTCGCCGTCGATATAGGTGATCTTCGACTCGCAGGAAGCGGTCGACATGAAACCAGGGTCGAAAGTGAAGCGGCCCGTGGCCGTCAGGCCCCGAACATCGATAACATCGGGACCAACGGTGCCGGTTAAAATGGGCAGCTCGACGGGGGCTGCGCCCTCGATGATCAACTGCGCTTTTTTGTCAGCCATGTGGCCTCCTATTTATGCTTGAAATCATCAGACAGACCCCCCACGCAGGGCCCGCACCACTATAGTGAGATAAATTTGAATGTCAATTTGCCTAAAGTCTTGCTCCAGAAGGCTTTAACCCTACTTTTTTATCGAAATTGACCGCCATTTACGCCTTTTATACGTGTTGCGCAATGCGCCGTTTTGGGAAGGTATGTCCGTTGTCATTAGTAGCCTAACTGTCTATACTCGGCCACCGACCGCCAAGGGCTTTTGGGCTTGCGTTATTGGGGGTCGCCTCCCTGGGTGGTGGTTACCTGACCAGTGCACTCCCCAACAACTTTGCCCTGATTGTTAGGGGCTCTTCAGTGTGAAAAAAAAGCCGTGAAAAGCCAACGACCTGTAAACCTAGACCTAAGGACCATCAAACTCCCAGTCACTGCTTACACGTCCATTCTTCACCGTATCTCCGGTGTCATCCTCTTCGTGTGCCTTGCCATCATGCTTTATGCATTGGACAAGTCGCTGAGTTCCGAGGAAGGCTTCGGCGAGGTGAAAGCGTGTCTGACCAGTCCGCTAGCCAAGCTAGTGATTTGGGGCATCCTGTCCGCCTTGCTGTATCACTTGGTTGCCGGTGTGCGCCACTTGATCATGGACATGGGCATCGGTGAGACGCTGGAAGGCGGCAAGCTGGGCTCGAAAATCGTTATCGCCGTTTCCGTGGTGGTAATCGTTCTGGCAGGAGTTTGGATATGGTAACTAACGTCACGAACCTCTCGCGTTCGGGCCTCTATGACTGGATGGCGCAACGTGTGTCTGCGGTCGTTCTCGCGGCTTACTTCATTTTCCTGATCGGATACCTCGCGGCGAACCCGGGCCTTGGCTATGACCAATGGCACGCGCTCTTCGCCAACAACTGGATGCGTATCTTCAGCCTGCTGGCCCTTGTTGCTCTGGGCGCTCACGCCTGGGTCGGCATGTGGACCATCGCGACCGACTACCTGACGCCGATGGCGTTCGGCAAGTCCGCGACGGCTATACGTTTCCTCTTCCAGGCAGTATGCGGCGTTGCGATGTTCGCTTACTTCGTCTGGGGCGTGCAGATTCTCTGGGGTATCTGATTCATGGCTAACATTCCAACGATTTCTTTCGACGCCATCATTATTGGTGGTGGCGGTGCCGGCATGCGCGCAGCGCTGCAACTGGCGCAAGGCGGTCACAAGACTGCGGTAATCACCAAGGTTTTCCCGACCCGTTCGCACACTGTATCCGCCCAGGGCGGCATCACCTGCGCCATCGCGTCCGCTGACCCGAACGATGACTGGCGCTGGCACATGTACGATACCGTCAAGGGTTCCGACTACATCGGTGACCAGGACGCTATCGAATACATGTGTCAGGAAGGCCCGGCCGCCGTTTTCGAGCTGGACCACATGGGTCTGCCGTTCTCGCGTACCGAAACCGGCCGTATCTACCAGCGTCCGTTCGGCGGTCAGTCCAAGGACTACGGTAAAGGCGGCCAGGCTGCCCGTACCTGCGCTGCGTCCGACCGTACCGGTCACGCGCTGCTGCACACCCTTTATCAGGGCAACCTGAAAGCCGGTACCACGTTCCTTAACGAGTACTACGCTGTTGACCTGGTGAAAAACCAGGCCGGCGAATTCGTCGGCGTTATCGCCATCTGCATCGAAACCGGCGAAACCACCTACATCCGTGCCAAGGCTACCGTTCTGGCCACTGGCGGTGCAGGTCGTATCTACGCGTCCACCACCAACGCCCTGATCAACACCGGCGACGGTGTCGGCATGGCCCTGCGTGCTGGCGTACCGGTACAAGACATCGAAATGTGGCAGTTCCACCCGACTGGCATCGCCGGCGCCGGCGTACTGGTGACCGAAGGTTGCCGTGGTGAAGGTGGATACCTGATCAACAAGCACGGCGAGCGTTTCATGGAGCGTTATGCTCCGAACGCCAAGGACCTTGCCGGTCGTGATGTTGTGGCTCGTTCGATGGTTAAAGAGATCATTGCCGGCAACGGCTGCGGTCCGAATGGCGACCACGTGATGCTCAAGCTCGACCACCTGGGCGAGGAAGTGCTGCACAGCCGTCTGCCAGGCATCTGCGAGCTGTCGAAGACTTTTGCGCACGTTGACCCGGTGGTTGCTCCGGTTCCGGTTGTTCCTACCTGCCACTACATGATGGGCGGCGTTGCCACCAACATTCATGGCCAGGCGATCACCCAGGACGCCGACGGCGTAGACACCATCATCCCGGGCCTGTTCGCTGTAGGCGAAGTGGCTTGCGTATCGGTTCACGGCGCCAACCGCCTGGGCGGCAACTCGCTGCTCGACCTGGTGGTCTTCGGCCGTGCTGCCGGCCTGCACCTGGAAAAGGCGCTGACCGACGGTATCGAGTACGACGACGCCACCGAAGCCGACATCACTGCGGCCCTGTCGCGCCTTGCCGCTCTGAACGAGCGTACCGATGGCGAAGACGTGGCAACCCTGCGTCGCGAGCTGCAAAACTGCATGCAGAACTACTTCGGTGTATTCCGTACCGGCGAATACATGCAGAAGGGTATTGCCCAGCTGGCTGACCTGCGCAAGCGCATCGCCAACGTCAAGATCAACGACAAGTCGCAGGCGTTCAACACTGCGCGTATCGAAGCTCTGGAACTGCAGAACCTGCTGGAAGTGGCTGAAGCTACCGCCATCGCCGCCGAAGTACGTAAAGAGTCCCGCGGTGCTCACGCCCGTGAAGACTTTGAAGACCGTGACGACGAAAACTGGCTGTGCCACACCTTGTACTTCCCGGGTGAGAAGCGCGTTGCCAAGCGTGCCGTGAACTTCTCGCCGAAGACGGTTCCGACTTTTGAACCTAAGATTCGGACTTATTAAGGGTGGCCGCCATGTTGCAAGTCAGTGTTTATCGTTACAACCCTGATCAGGACGCTGCGCCGTTCATGCAGGAATTCCAGGTTGATACCGGTGGTAAAGACCTGATGGTGCTGGACGTACTGGCCCTGATCAAAGAGCAGGACGAAGGTTTCTCCTATCGTCGCTCTTGCCGTGAAGGTGTTTGCGGTTCCGACGGCATGAACATCAACGGCAAAAACGGCCTGGCGTGCGTTACGCCGCTGTCCGCCGTCGTAAAAGGTAACAAGCTGATCGTTCGTCCTCTGCCAGGTTTGCCGGTTATCCGTGACCTGGTCGTCGATATGAGCATCTTCTACAAGCAATACGAAAAGGTTAAGCCTTACCTGCAGAACGACACGCCGGCTCCGGCCATCGAGCGTCTGCAGTCCCCTGAAGAGCGTGAAAAGCTCGACGGTCTGTACGAGTGCATCCTGTGCGCCTGCTGCTCGACCTCGTGCCCGTCCTTCTGGTGGAACCCGGACAAGTTCCTGGGTCCAGCTGCACTGCTGCAAGCGTACCGCTTCCTGGCAGACAGCCGTGATACCAAGACGTCCGAGCGTCTGGCTTCGCTCGATGACCCGTTCAGCGTATTCCGCTGCCGCGGGATCATGAACTGCGTCAACGTATGTCCCAAAGGCCTGAACCCGACTAAGGCCATTGGTCACATCCGTAACATGCTGCTCTCCAGCGGCGTGTGATTCAGCTGCTGTACCCGTTGTACCCGTAGATGCTGCGGCGCAGGCTTCAACCGGCGCCGTAGTTTTAACCTGAGCAGCAGCTTAAAAGGCTGCGGCTCTTATTTTGAAGAAATGAGACAAGCAGGGGCATCCGGGCTGGTACCCGGACTATCAGTGTGATCCTAGTGGCTTGTTTTGGTCGCTGCATTCGGACTTCTGCAAGTTTGCTCGGTGTCGACACCGGTGGTGTTCCCCTAACCGAGGGTGACCAAGCATGCAAGAAAGCGTGATGCAGCGCATGTGGAACAGCGCCTACCTATCCGGTAGTAACGCTGCCTATGTGGAAGAGCTCTACGAGCTCTACCTGCACGACCCTAACGCTGTGCCAGAAGAGTGGCGCACCTACTTCCAGAAGTTGCCTGCTGACGGCAACCCTGCCACCGATGTTTCGCACTCCACAATTCGCGATCATTTCGTCTTGCTGGCAAAGAACCAGCGCCGCGCCCAACCGGTTTCCGCCGGCAGCGTGAGCAGTGAGCACGAGAAGAAGCAAGTTGAAGTGCTGCGATTGATCCAGGCCTACCGTATGCGTGGCCACCAGGCAGCCCAGCTTGACCCGCTGGGGCTGTGGCAGCGTCCTGCACCTGCAGACCTGTCGATCAATCATTACGGCTTGACCAATGCCGATCTTGATACGACCTTCCGTGCCGGCGACCTGTTCATCGGCAAAGAGGAAGCGAGCCTACGCGAAATTCACGAAGCGTTGCAGCAGACATATTGCCGCACCATCGGCGCTGAATTTACGCACATCACCGATTCCGAGCAGCGCCAGTGGTTCCAGCAGCGTCTGGAAAGCGTGCGTGGTCGTCCGACGTACTCCGCCGACATCAAGAGCCACCTGCTCGAGCGCGTGACCGCCGGTGAAGGCCTGGAAAAATACCTGGGCACCAAATACCCGGGTACCAAGCGTTTCGGCCTGGAAGGCGGCGAAAGCCTGATTCCGATGCTCGACGAGCTGATCCAGCGTTCCGGTTCCTACGGCACCAAGGAAATCGTCATCGGCATGGCCCACCGTGGCCGTCTGAACGTCCTGGTCAACACCTTCGGCAAGAACCCGCGCGAGCTGTTCGACGAGTTCGAAGGCAAGAAGAAGGTCGAGCTGGGCTCCGGTGACGTTAAATACCACCAGGGTTTCTCGTCCAACGTGATGACCACCGGTGGTGAAGTTCACCTGGCCATGGCGTTCAACCCGTCCCACCTGGAAATCGTTTCCCCGGTGGTCGAGGGTTCGGTGCGCGCCCGTCAGGATCGTCGTAACGACCTGACCGGTGAGAAAGTCCTGCCGATCTCCATCCACGGTGACGCGGCATTCGCCGGTCAAGGCGTGGTGATGGAAACCTTCCAGATGTCGCAGACCCGCGGTTTCAAGACCGGCGGTACCGTGCACATCGTGATCAACAACCAGGTCGGTTTCACCATCAGCAACCCGCTGGACTCGCGTTCCACCGAGTACGCCACCGACGTCGCGAAGATGATCCAGGCGCCGATCCTCCATGTGAATGGCGATGATCCGGAAGCCGTGTTGTTCGTGACCCAGCTGGCCATCGACTACCGCATGCAGTTCAAGCGTGACGTGGTGATCGACCTGGTCTGCTACCGTCGTCGCGGCCACAACGAGGCCGACGAGCCAAGCGGCACCCAGCCGATCATGTATCAGCAGATCACCAAGCAGCGCACCACCCGTGAGCTGTACGCCGATCGTCTGACCCAGGCCGGTGTACTGGACGCTGAACGTGTCCAGGCTAAGGTCGACGAGTACCGCAACGCGCTGGACAACGGCCTGCACGTCGTGAAATCGCTGGTCAAGGAACCGAACAAAGAGCTGTTCGTGGACTGGCGTCCGTATCTGGGCCACGCCTGGACCGCGCGTCACGACACGCGCTTCGACCTGAAGACCTTGCAGGAACTGTCCGCCAAGCTGCTGGAAATTCCGGAAGGCTTCGTGGTTCAGCGCCAGGTTGCCAAGATCTACGAAGACCGTCAGAAGATGCAAGCCGGCGGCCTGCCGATCAACTGGGGTTACGCCGAAACCATGGCGTACGCGACCCTGGCGTTCGAAGGTCACCCGATCCGCATGACCGGCCAGGACATCGGCCGCGGTACGTTCTCGCACCGTCATGCCGTGTTGCACAACCAGAAGGACGCGGGCACCTACATCCCGTTGCAGAACCTGTACGACGGTCAGCCACGCTTCGACCTGTACGACTCGTTCCTGTCCGAAGAAGCGGTACTGGCGTTCGAGTACGGTTACTCGACCACCACGCCGAACGCGCTGGTTATCTGGGAAGCCCAGTTTGGCGACTTCGCCAACGGCGCCCAGGTTGTAATCGACCAGTTCATCACCAGTGGCGAGCACAAGTGGGGCCGTCTGTGCGGTCTGACCATGCTGCTGCCGCACGGTTATGAAGGTCAGGGGCCGGAGCACTCCTCGGCTCGTCTGGAGCGTTACCTGCAGCTGTGCGCCGAGCACAACATCCAGGTGTGCATGCCAACGACGCCGGCACAGATCTACCACTTGCTGCGCCGTCAGGTGATTCGCCCGCTGCGCAAGCCTCTGGTAGTCCTGACTCCGAAGTCGCTGCTGCGCCACAAGCTGGCCATCTCGACCCTGGAAGATCTGGCCGAAGGTTCCTTCCAGACCGTTATCCCGGAAATCGACGCCCAAGACCCGAAAAAGGTCGAGCGCGTTGTCCTGTGTAGCGGCAAGGTCTACTACGACCTGCTGGAAAAACGCCGTGCCGAAGGCCGTGACGATATCGCCATCGTGCGTATCGAGCAGCTGTACCCATTCCCTGAGGACGACTTGAAAGAAGTCCTGGCTCCCTACACCAACGCCAAGCATGCCGTTTGGTGCCAGGAAGAGCCGATGAACCAGGGTGCCTGGTACTGCAGCCAACACCACATGCGTCGCAGCATCAGCAACCTCAACAAGTCTCTCGTACTTGAGTACGCGGGCCGCGAGGCTTCTGCTGCACCGGCATGCGGTTACGCATCGATGCACGCCGAACAGCAGGAACAACTGCTGCAAGACGCCTTTACTGTTTAACGCCTTCGCGCACCTGAAACCGAATTTAAGGAACCACAGATAATGGCTATCGAGATCAAAGCCCCCACTTTCCCGGAATCGGTTGCCGATGGCACCGTTGCCACCTGGCACAAAAAACCGGGCGACGCGGTCAAGCGCGACGAACTGATCGTCGACATCGAAACCGATAAAGTCGTACTCGAAGTGTTGGCTACCGCTGACGGCGTGCTGGGCGCTATCGTCAAGAACGAAGGCGACACCGTTCTGTCCGACGAAGTCCTGGGCTCCATCGAAGCGGGCGGCGCTGCTGCCGCTCCAGCTGCTGCGGCACCTGCCGCCGCTGCCCAGGCTGCTGCCCCGTCCGCCGAAGGCGAAGACGATCCTGTTGCTGCACCGGCTGCGCGTAAGCTGGCTGAAGAAAACGGCATCAACATCGCTTCCGTTGCCGGCACTGGCAAAGGCGGTCGCGTGACCAAGGAAGACGTGGTTGCAGCCGTTGCTGCCAAGAAAGCCGCTCCGGCTGCCGCGCCTGCCAAGGCTGCCGCACCTGCCGCTGCTGCTCCGGTGTTCGCTGCCGGCGATCGCATCGAGAAGCGCGTACCGATGACCCGCGTGCGGGCCACCGTTGCCAAGCGTCTGGTCGAAGCCCAGTCGAACATGGCGATGCTGACCACTTTCAACGAAGTCGACATGACCGAAGTCATGGCGCTGCGTTCGAAGTACAAGGATCTGTTCGAGAAGTCCCACAACGGCGTGCGCCTGGGCTTCATGTCGTTCTTCGTGAAAGCGGCCACCGAAGCGCTGAAACGCTTCCCGGCTGTCAACGCCTCGATCGACGGCGCTGACATCGTTTACCACGGCTACGCTGACGTCGGCGTTGCAGTTTCCAGCGATCGCGGCCTGGTTGTTCCGGTTCTGCGTAACGCCGAGCTGATGAGCCTGGCTGAAATCGAAGGCGGCATCGCTACCTTCGGCAAGAAAGCCCGCGACGGCAAACTGTCGATGGACGAAATGACCGGTGGTACCTTCACCATCACCAACGGCGGTACCTTCGGTTCGATGATGTCGACCCCGATCGTCAACCCGCCACAAGCAGCCATCCTGGGCATGCACAACATCATCCAGCGTCCTATGGCCATCAACGGCCAGGTCGTTATCCGTCCGATGATGTACCTGGCCCTGTCCTACGATCACCGTCTGATCGATGGCAAAGAAGCTGTGACTTTCCTGGTGACCATCAAGAACCTGCTGGAAGATCCGGCTCGTCTGTTGCTGGATATCTGATAGAAGCAGTCGCGAGCTGCAAGCCCAGGCTGTCGGAAAACCCGCAGCCTGGCTTGTCGCTTGCGGCTTCAAGCTTTTCGCTAAAGAGGATTTTTTGAATGTCGCAGAAATTTGACGTAGTAGTGATCGGCGCGGGCCCTGGCGGCTACGTAGCTGCCATCAAGGCCGCTCAGTTGGGCCTCAGCACTGCCTGCATCGAGAAGTACACCGACAAGGATGACAAACTGGCTCTGGGCGGTACTTGCCTGAACGTCGGCTGCATTCCGTCCAAGGCGCTGCTGGACAGCTCCTGGAAGTACAAGGAAGCCAAAGAAGGCTTCGCGATCCACGGTATCAACCACGCTGGCGT
This sequence comes from Pseudomonas sp. PSB11, assembly GCF_014596605.1. Classification (NCBI taxonomy): domain Bacteria; kingdom Pseudomonadati; phylum Pseudomonadota; class Gammaproteobacteria; order Pseudomonadales; family Pseudomonadaceae; genus Pseudomonas; species Pseudomonas sp. PSB11. The sequence goes on along the minus strand of NZ_NOIO01000031.1, from coordinate 11,113 downwards.
GACCATGGACGTGCCAGCAATGGTCGGCCGTAAAGCCACCATCGTCAAAGGCCTGACCTCCGGTGTTGCTACCCTGTTCAAAGCCAACGGTGTGACCTCCATCCAGGGTCACGGCAAGCTGCTGGCCGGCAAGAAAGTTGAAGTCACCAAGCCTGACGGTTCGGTAGAAGTCATCGAAGCCGAGAACGTGATCCTGGCACCAGGCTCGCGTCCGATCGACATTCCACCGGCTCCGGTCGACCAGAATGTGATCGTCGATTCCACCGGCGCCCTGGAATTCCAATCCGTACCAAAACGCCTGGGCGTGATCGGCGCTGGCGTGATCGGTCTGGAGCTGGGTTCGGTCTGGTCGCGTCTGGGCGCAGAAGTGACTGTCCTGGAAGCCCTGGACACCTTCCTGATGGCCGCTGACGCAGCCGTTTCCAAGGAAGCGCTGAAAACCCTGACCAAGCAGGGCCTGGACATCAAGCTGGGCGCTCGCGTGACCGGCTCCAAAGTGAACGGCGACGAAGTCGTGGTGAACTACACCGATGCCAACGGCGAGCAGAACATCACTTTCGACAAGCTGATCGTAGCCGTTGGTCGCCGCCCGGTGACCACTGATCTGCTGGCTGCCGACTGCGGCGTGACCCTGGACGAGCGCGGTTTCGTGCACGTCGACGATCACTGCGCCACCACCGTACCGGGCGTCTACGCCATTGGTGACGTGGTTCGCGGCATGATGCTGGCGCACAAAGCGTCGGAAGAAGGCATCATGGTTGTCGAGCGCATCAAGGGCCACAAGGCCCAGATGAACTATGATTTGATCCCTTCGGTTATTTATACTCACCCGGAAATCGCGTGGGTTGGTAAAACCGAGCAGGCCTTGAAAGCTGAAGGCGTTGAAGTTAACGTCGGCACCTTCCCGTTCGCAGCCTCCGGCCGTGCCATGGCTGCCAACGACACCGGTGGTTTCGTCAAGGTCATCGCAGATGCCAAGACAGACCGCGTATTGGGCGTCCACGTGATTGGCCCAAGCGCTGCCGAACTGGTTCAGCAGGGTGCGATCGGTATGGAATTCGGCACCAGCGCTGAAGACCTGGGCATGATGGTTTTCTCCCATCCGACCCTGTCTGAAGCCTTGCACGAAGCTGCTTTGGCAGTGAATGGCGGCGCCATCCACATCGCCAACCGCAAGAAGCGTTGAAGGCTATGTGAAAACGTCGCGAGCGACGGAAAGACAAGGCAAAAACAGGTGAGAAAGCGGAGTTGACGTCAGTCAATGAGCATTTTGAACCTGTTTTTAACGCAGTATTTCCGAGCGCAGCAGTTTTCACATGTCTGAAAAGACAATAAGAAACCACGGCGGAGTGGCCCGTCGTGAGCCTTGCATGCAAGACTCACCGCGGAATATCCGCTGGACGCAGCCTTGCATGGCTGCACCGGTTGTCCGGAAAGGCCATGCAAGCAGCAGTCACAGGTGGTGCGGCACTTGAATGAGTGCAGCACCGAATGCGCAGTACCTAACGAAGACGGTAATAAGCATGAATCTTCACGAGTATCAGGGTAAGCAGCTGTTCGCTGAATACGGCCTGCCAGTTTCCACCGGTTACGCGGTAGACACCCCGGAAGCAGCAGCAGAAGCTTGCGACAAGATCGGCGGCAGCGAGTGGGTTGTCAAAGCCCAGGTCCACGCCGGTGGTCGCGGTAAAGCGGGCGGCGTTAAGCTGGTTCGCAGCAAAGAAGACGCTAAAGCATTCGCACAGCAGTGGCTGGGCAAGCGTCTGGTGACTTACCAGACTGACGCCAATGGTCAGCCAGTCACCAAGATCCTGGTTGAATCGTGCACTGATATCGCTAAAGAGCTGTACCTGGGCGCTGTCGTTGACCGTTCGAGCCGTCGCATCGTGTTCATGGCTTCCACCGAAGGTGGCGTGGACATCGAGAAAATCGCTCACGACACTCCAGAAAAAATTCTGAAAGCCACTATCGATCCACTGGTTGGCGCTCAGCCATTCCAGGGTCGCGAGCTGGCATTCCAGCTGGGTCTGGAAGGCAAGCAGGTTGCTCAGTTCGCCAAGATCTTCGTTGGCCTGGCCAAGCTGTTCAAGGATCACGACCTGGCCCTGCTGGAAGTGAACCCGCTGGTGATCAAGGCTGACGGCGATCTGCACTGCCTGGACGCCAAGATCAACATCGACGCCAACGCCATGTACCGTCAGCCTAAGCTGAAGACTTTCCACGATCCGTCGCAAGACGATCCGCGCGAAGCGCACGCTGCCAAGTTCGAACTGAACTACGTAGCACTGGAAGGCAACATCGGTTGCATGGTCAACGGTGCTGGCCTGGCCATGGGTACCATGGACATCGTCAACCTGCATGGCGGCAAGCCAGCCAACTTCCTCGACGTGGGCGGCGGTGCTACCAAAGAACGCGTTACCGAAGCGTTCAAGATCATTCTGTCCGACACCAACGTCGCTGCAGTACTGGTTAACATCTTCGGCGGCATCGTTCGTTGCGACATGATTGCCGAAGGCATCATCGGTGCAGTGAAAGAAGTCGGCGTGAAAATCCCGGTTGTTGTTCGCCTTGAAGGCAACAACGCTGAGCTGGGCGCTAAAGTACTGGCAGAAAGCGGTTTGAACATCATCGCTGCTACCAGCCTGACCGACGCTGCTCAACAAGTTGTCAAAGCTGCGGAGGGCAAATAATGAGCGTCCTGATCAATAAAGACACCAAAGTTATCTGCCAGGGTATTACCGGTTCGCAAGGTAGTTTCCACACCCAGCAAGCCATCGAGTACGGCACCAAGATGGTTGGTGGTGTAACTCCAGGCAAAGGCGGCACCGAGCACCTGGGCCTGCCAGTGTTCAACACCGTGAAAGACGCCGTAGCGGCCACTGGCGCCACCGCCAGCGTGATCTACGTTCCGGCTCCTTTCTGCAAGGACTCGATCCTGGAAGCTGCTTTCGGCGGCATCAAGCTGATCGTGTGCATCACCGAAGGCATTCCTACCCTGGACATGCTGGACGCTAAAGTTAAGTGCGACGAACTGGGCGTAGTCCTGATCGGCCCTAACTGCCCAGGCGTGATCACCCCAGGCGAATGCAAGATCGGCATCATGCCAGGTCACATTCACTTGCCAGGCAAGGTCGGTATCGTTTCCCGTTCCGGCACCCTGACCTACGAAGCTGTGAAGCAAACTACTGACGCCGGTTTCGGTCAGTCGACTTGCGTCGGCATCGGTGGTGACCCGATCCCGGGTTCGAACTTCATCGACATCCTGAAGCTGTTCCAGGAAGACCCGAAGACCGAAGCGATCGTGATGATCGGTGAGATCGGCGGTTCGGCTGAAGAAGAAGCGGCTGCCTACATCAAGGCACACGTGACCAAGCCGGTTGTTTCCTACATCGCTGGTGTAACTGCTCCTCCGGGCAAGCGCATGGGCCATGCTGGCGCAATCATCTCTGGCGGCAAAGGCACTGCAGACGAGAAATTCGCTGCTCTGCAAGACGCAGGCGTTAAAACCGTGCGTTCGCTGGCAGACATCGGCAAGGCCCTGGCCGAGCTGACCGGTTGGGCTGTCAAGTAAGCCTCGCGCTTAGCTGACGCTTCACCAAACAAAGGCCACCTTCGGGTGGCCTTTGTCGTTTCCGGGGTTTGAGATGTGTGCTGGGTTTTTGTGGCGAGGGGATTCATCCCCGTTCGGCTGCGCAGCAGTCGTGAAATCAGCAACGCGGTATTTCTGATACACCGAATGTGACAGTTCTGGGACCGCTTTGCGGTCCAACGGGGATGAATCCCCTCGCCACAGGGTCGGGGCAGGAAAATTAAGTATGTAAACGCGACATGGAAACGTCGTGTATCGGATAGTTCGCCCTCAAACAGTGCGTTTGTCGCCCAAATTCGTTAGGCTACGCGCCATTTTTGCGTCCGCGCCCACAAGGCTGCAACGCGCTTAAAGGGTTGGCCCCATACGGACCGACAGCATTTCCCTCACCCATAGGGAAATCCCTCTCTAAATTCCGATTCAGTAGTGTGGTATTTCCTTAATGAAAGTGTTGAAAGGCCAGGATATCCTGGCACTTGGTTTTATGACGTTTGCCCTGTTCGTCGGGGCTGGCAACATCATCTTCCCGCCTATCGTCGGTTTGCAGTCCGGGCCTCATGTCTGGATGGCGGCACTGGGCTTCCTCATCACCGCAGTCGGTCTACCCGTAGTCACTGTCGTTGCCCTGGCCAAGGTCGGTGGCGCCATGGATGCGCTGAGCAGCCCGATTGGCAAGATCGCCGGTGGCTTGCTGGCAGCAGCCTGCTACCTCGCTGTCGGCCCGCTGTTCGCCACGCCGCGTACCGCTACCGTATCCTTTGAAGTCGGCCTGGCACCCCTGACCGGCGAAAGCCCACTGGCGTTGTTGCTCTACAGCTCGGTGTACTTCCTGGTGGTGTTCTTCATTTCGCTCTATCCGGGCCGTCTGCTGGACACCGTCGGACGTTTCCTCGCACCGCTGAAGATCATCGCGTTGGCCGCGCTCGGCATTGCTGCGTTCGCGTTGCCTGCCGGTGATATCGGCCATGCAACGCCTGAGTACGTGGCGGCGCCGTTTTCCCAGGGGTTCATCAATGGTTACCTGACCATGGACACCCTCGGTGCACTGGTGTTCGGTATCGTGATCGTCAATGCCATTCGCTCGCGCGGCGTCGAGTCGCCAGCGCTGATCACCCGCTACGCGATCATTGCCGGCTTGATCGCTGGCGTGGGCCTGGCTTTGGTGTACATCAGCCTGTTCCGCCTGGGCTCGGGCAGCCATGAAGTGGCGGCTGGCGCTACCAACGGCGCGGCGGTCTTGCACGCCTACGTACAACACACCTTCGGTTCCCTGGGCAGCGGATTCCTTGCGGTGCTGATTTCCCTGGCGTGCCTGGTAACGGCTGTCGGCCTGACCTGCGCCTGTGCCGAATACTTCAGCCGTGTGCTGCCACTGTCCTACAAGACGCTGGTGATCATCCTCGCGGCGTTCTCGCTGCTGGTGTCCAATCTGGGCCTGACCAAGCTGATCGCGTTCTCGATCCCGGTCCTGACCGCGATCTACCCGCCGTGCATCGCCTTGGTGGCCCTGAGCTTCTGCAAGGACTTCTGGCATGAACAAGGGCGCATTGTCGGCCCGGTGATGCTGGTGTCGTTCATCTTTGGCCTGATCGACGCGCTCAAGGGTGCGGGTCTGGCGGATTGGATGCCGTCTCAGTTGGCTCACTTGCCGTTGAGCGAGCAGGGCCTGGCATGGCTGGTGCCCTCGGTGATGACCCTGGTGGTCGCGGTGGTTTGCGACCGTCTGCTGGGCAAGCGCGAAGAAGCGCTGGCTTAAGCTTTACCGGCCCGTCACAAGCGGGCCTGTAAACAACGCAGAAATGCCCCGTATCAATCGATACGGGGCATTTTTTTATGGGGTGATGCGGTGTCTTTTCTTCTGCGCTAACGTCGAAAGACTGCGCAATCCCCTGTAGGAGCGAGCATGCTCGCGAAAAACCTGAGAGCAACGCGTGTATTCAGTAAACACGCGCCATAGTTCGCGACCTTCGCGACCTTCGCGAGCATGCTCGCTCCTACAAAGGGTACGGTGTTCCTGCTACTACATCACAAGGACCTGCATGTCGTTCATCCAAGCCAACCTGATTCACATCCTCGCTGCCATCTGGTTCGTCATCTGCTGGGGCGGCTACACCCGCTATGCGACCTGGAAAGGCCGAGATACGGCCTGCCTGGCCAGCGTGCTGCATCTGTATCGCGAAGACTGGATGCGCCGCATGCTGCTGCGTGACAACCGCATCGCCGATGCCAGCGTGATCGGCAACCTGGAGCGCAATGCGTCGTTCTTTGCCTCCAGTACCCTGATTATCCTGGCCGGTATTCTCACGGTGCTTGGGGCGTCGGAAAGGGCGGTGTCGTTGCTGGCGGATATCCCGATGGTGCAACAGGCGTCCCAGGGGATGTCCGAGATCAAGTTGTTGTGCCTGGCACTGGTGTTCGTCTACGCGTTCTTTACCTTCAGCTGGTGCATGCGCCAGTACAACTTCGCGGCCATCCTGGTGGGCTCTGCGCCCATGGTGGGTGAGCGACATGTGTCGGAGCTGGAGCGCAAAGCCTTTGCCAACCGTGCTGCCCGGGTTATCTCCATGGCCGCCAACCAGTTCAACTTCGGCCTGCGTTCCTACTATTTCGGCATGACCATGCTGGCCTGGTTCGTCAGCCCCTGGCTGTTCATGTTGATGAGTGCCGGCGTCGTGTTTGTACTGTACCGCCGTGAGTTTCACTCCGACGTTCTCGATGTCATGGTCTATACCCCTACAGAGGCACCGTTGCCCGAGGTGAACAAAGAGGCCGCTTGATGAGTATTCCATTCTGGTGCGTATTTATCAGTGCCGTGCTGATTTACGTGGCGCGCATGCCCGTGACCACGGCGATGAAAGAGCAGGGGGGTTACAACAACCACCTGCCGCGCCAACAACAGGCGCAACTTACAGGCCTGGGCGCGCGCGCGGTGGCGGCCCATCAGAACAGCTTCGAAGCCTTCATATTGTTTGCGGTGGGCGTGTTGATGGCCCACACCACGCAAACAGCGGGATGGCTCATCGATTGGCTGGCGATTATCTTTGTGGTAGCGCGGGTGATCTATCTGGTGTGCTATTGGAAGGACCTGGCCTGGCAGCGAAGTCTGGTTTGGCTGGTGGGTTTGATCTGCTCGTTGTTGTTGATGATCAGTCCGACTTTTCGAACGATTTTGCTCTAACGGGTCAATCGCCGATAAAAGAAAACCCGCACTTGGCGGGTTTTCTTTTATCGCGAGAAGCGGCTTATTGCTTCTTGGCAGCTTCTTCTTGTGCTGCTGCGTTCGATTCAGCCTGAGCTTTGGCAGCTTCGGCGTTTTCTTTCGCCGCGTCGTTCACTTTATCCTGAGCTTTGTTCATGTCTTGCTGCGCTTGCTCAGCATGTTTGGTGGCATCTTGAGCTTTGTCCTCGGATTTTTTATCGCAGGCAGCGAGACCGAGGGAAGCGGTCAACATCAAGGCAATAGCTAAAGTCTTACGCATGGGGTGTTTCTCCTTGTGGAAATTATCTATCTGGCCTTAAGAGCACAGCCATCAGGGTTAAGTTCCTCAAATCCCAGAGATATATAAGTTTGTTCTAACGCGGAACTTTTACCTGGGCCCCGACTTCACTGAAGCGCTGTAAACAAGAGTCTTTATCAAATGGCTGAAAATCCCGTTTTTGAGCGTGCAACACGATTTTTGTCGGCGCTACGACATTGCCAGGTGCTCGGATTACGAGTTCACAGCGCCACTGCCGACGGGCTCACAGTGGTGCTGCCTTATAGCCCGCAGATCGTCGGCAATCCCCTGACGGGCGTGATTCACGGCGGCGTCCTGACCACGTTGATGGACACCGCTTGCGGCATGTCTACCCTCTGCGTGCTCCCGGAGTTTGAAGTTTGCCCCACCCTCGACTTGCGCATCGACTACATGCACGCCGCCGAGCCGCACAAGGATGTCTACGGTTTCGCGCAATGCTATCGGGTGACCACTGATGTGATCTTTGCCCGAGGCTTTGCCTATCAGGATGATCCCGAACAGCCCATTGCCCATGTCGTGGGCACTTTCATGCGCATGGGCAAGGGCATCAAAGGCACCAAGGGTTTTGGTGGCGTCATCGCCGGAGGTGCGGCATGAGTGAGTCTTTCAAGGAGCAAGTGCAACTGGCCCATGAGCGGGGAGAGTACGCCCCGTTGTTGAGCCTGATTCCCTACGCCAGTTTGATCGGTGTCGAATGCTCGCGGGTGGGGGATGAGTTGTTGTTTCGCCTGCCGGCCAACAAGGACAACATAGGTAACCCGTTATTGCCGGCCATCCATGGCGGCGTGATCGCCGGTTTCATGGAGCTGTCCGCCGCGCTGCACCTGTTGGTGGCCACCGGTTCGCCGGGCGTGCCGAAAATCATCGACTTCTCCCTCGATTACCTGCGCGCCGGGCAGTTTCGCGATACCTGGGCCCGCTGCCAGGTCTGTCGTCAGGGACGCCGGGTCGCCAACGTGGCGGTGACCGCGTGGCAAAGCACCGAATCCGAACCCATTGCCACGGCACGGGCGCATTTCAAACTCGATGAGCCCTTGAAATCCTGAATGGAGCCCCCAACTCTGATGACAACCCGCCGCCGACCCTCATGGTCGCGGCTTATGCCATCTGATTGGAGTTTGATGACCATGAGTGTGGAAACTCAAAAGGAAACCCTGGGCTTCCAGACCGAGGTGAAGCAACTGCTGCACCTCATGATCCATTCGCTGTATTCCAACAAGGAAATTTTCCTTCGCGAACTGATCTCGAACGCCTCTGACGCTGTAGACAAATTACGTTTCGAAGCGCTGGCCAAGCCGCAATTGCTCGAAGGCGGCGCTGAACTGAAAATCCGTGTGAGCTTCGACAAGGACGCCAAGACCGTCACCCTCGAAGACAACGGCATCGGCATGAGCCGCGAAGACGCGATCACCCACTTGGGCACCATCGCCAAATCCGGTACCGCCGACTTCATGAAGCACCTGACGGGCGACCAGAAGAAAGACTCGCACCTGATCGGTCAGTTCGGTGTCGGCTTCTACTCGGCCTTCATCGTCGCCGACAAAGTCGATGTGTACAGCCGTCGTGCCGGCAGCGATGCCAGCGAAGGCGTGCACTGGTCGTCCAAAGGTGAGGGCGATTTCGAAGTCGCGACCATCGACAAGGCCGAGCGCGGTACCCGTATCGTCCTGCACCTGAAATCCGGTGAAGACGAGTTCGCCGATGGCTGGCGCCTGCGTAACATCATCAAGAAGTATTCCGACCACATCGCCTTGCCGATCGAGTTGCCCAAAGAAGTGGCAGCTGTCGAGGGTGAGGAGAAGCCTGCCGTTGAATGGGAAACCGTCAACCGCGCCAGCGCCCTGTGGACCCGTCCGCGTACCGAGATCAAGGACGAGGAATACCAGGAATTCTACAAGCACATCGCCCACGACTTCGAAAACCCGCTGAGCTGGAGCCACAACAAGGTCGAAGGCAAGCTGGAATACAGCTCGCTGTTGTACGTGCCGGCCCGTGCTCCATTCGACCTGTACCAGCGTGAAGCGCCGAAAGGCCTGAAGCTGTACGTGCAGCGCGTGTTCGTCATGGATCAGGCCGAGTCCTTCCTGCCGCTGTACCTGCGCTTCATCAAGGGCGTGGTGGACTCCAATGACCTGTCGCTGAACGTGTCGCGGGAAATCCTGCAGAAAGACCCGATCATCGACTCCATGAAGTCGGCACTGACCAAGCGCGTGCTGGACATGCTGGAAAAGCTGGCGAAGAACGATCCAGAGCAATACAAGGGCTTCTGGAAAAACTTCGGCCAGGTCATGAAAGAAGGCCCGGCAGAAGACTTCGCCAACAAAGAAAAAATCGCTGGCTTGCTGCGTTTTGCCTCGACCAATGGTGATGACGGCGAACAGGTTGTCGGCCTGACTGAGTACCTGGCACGCGCCAAGGAAGGTCAGGACAAGATCTACTACCTGACCGGCGAAACCTACGCGCAAGTCAAGAACAGCCCGCACCTGGAAGTCTTCCGCAAGAAAGGCATCGAAGTGCTGTTGCTGACCGATCGTATCGACGAGTGGCTGATGAGCTACCTGAGCGAATTCGACGGAAAGGGCTTTGTCGACGTGGCACGCGGTGACCTGGACCTCGGCAACCTGGACTCGGAAGAGGACAAGAAAGCCGCTGAAGAAGTCGCCAAGTCCAAAGAAGGCCTGGTTGAGCGTCTGAAGACTGCACTGGGCGAATCCGTTGCTGAAGTACGGGTATCCCATCGCCTGACCGATTCCCCGGCGATCCTGGCCATCGGCGAGCAGGACCTGGGCCTGCAGATGCGTCAGATCCTCGAAGCCAGCGGGCAGAAGGTTCCGGATTCGAAGCCGATCTTCGAATTCAACCCGGCTCACCCACTGATCGAGAAGCTCGACAGCGAGCAGAGCGACGAGCGCTTCGGCGATCTGTCGCACATCCTCTTCGATCAGGCGGCCCTGGCGGCCGGCGACAGCTTGAAAGACCCGGCGGCCTATGTGCGCCGCCTGAACAAGCTGCTGGTTGAGCTGTCGGCTTAACGGCGTTGTAGAAAAACCCGCTTCGGCGGGTTTTTTCATTCTGGTGTTTAAATAATCAGGAGTCAGATATGAGCCAAATCACTGTACGTTCTGTTGCTTATCAGATTGACGGCCAGCCGTACGAAAGCCGCCTGGCCTTCGACGCTGACCACAAGGGGCCGCGTCCGGGTTTGTTGATGGCGCCGAACTGGATGGGCGTGGGTGCCGGTGCCGAGGAGATCGCCAAATCGGTCGCGGCCAAGGGCTATGTGGTGCTGATCGCGGACCTCTACGGCCAATCGGTGCGCCCACGGAACAATGATGAGGCAGGTGCGGCAATGATGCCGCTCAAGAATGACCGGCCGCTGCTGCGCAAGCGCATGCAAGTGGCGTTCGAGCAATTGCAAAGCCAGGGTGAGGTCGCTGTCGATACGTCGAAACTGGCCACGTTCGGTTTCTGTTTCGGTGGCTGCTGCGCGCTGGAACTCGCCCGTACGGGTGCGCCTGTGAAAGCGGCTGTCTCGTTCCACGGCACGCTGGATACACCGAATCCGGCCGATGCGAAAAACATCAAGGGCAAGGTGCTGGTACTGCATGGCGCTTCCGATCCATTGGTGCCTAAAGAACAGCTACCCGCGTTTGAAGATGAAATGAACGCGGCTGGCGTGGATTGGCAACTGCTGAGCTACGGCGGTGCGTTCCACTCGTTCACCGATCCGCACGCCAACGTGCCGGGCATGATGATGTACGACGCCAAGGTCGCCGCACGCGCGTTCACCTCGATGCACAACCTGTTGGATGAAGTGTTCAAGGGCTGACCGTGACGATCGTTCCCACGCTCTGCGTCACTAGTGTCCGGTAAAAACCAAAGGGGGAGCTTGCTCCCCCTTGCTGTTGGCGGCCGTCAGTCATAATCGGATTTTTCAGACTCGATTTTGGCTCATGTTTACCAGCACCCGTTTAGCCCACCTGCTCAGTGCGATCCCGCGCCAGTT
>NZ_NOIO01000030.1:0-75135 GCF_014596605.1 Pseudomonas sp. PSB11 | reverse complement strand
ATCAGGACGTCACCGTGTACGAAAAAGCCCTGGACCAGCCGTGCGACACCGGCGAAACCGCCAGTGGCACCCTGGTCGGTGCGGTCCATGGCGGCAGCGGCGCCATCACCTACAGCCTGGTCAGCAACGCCATCGGCACCTACGGCCAACTGCTGCTGCACCCCGACGGCAGCTACACCTACACCCTGGCCGGCCCGGCCAGCACCACACCGGCGGCCAACGACGGCGCCAACACCCTGCACGAAAGTTTTACCTACCAGGCCACCGACGCCCTGGGCAACATCGCCACCAGCACCATCGTGGTCAACATAGTCGATGACGTACCGACCGCTATCGCCGATGCCACCTCGGTGGGAGAGGGCGGCTACATCGGCGGCAATGTGTTGTGGAACGACCACGTAGGCGCCGATGGTCAGTTCGCCGGCGGCGGCGTGGTCGGTGTGCGTGCCGGCGACGACACTTCGACCCCGGTACATGGCGGCCTGAACAGCCAGATCAACGGCACCTACGGCTACCTGACGCTGGATGCCGCGGGCAATGCGCTGTACCACAGCTACCCGAACTCAGTCAGCGGCCCGGGCGCGAGCGATGTGTTCACCTATACCCTGCGCGATGGCGACGGTGACGAAAGCACTACCACCGTGACCATCGACGTGCACAACAGCAGCCTCGTGCCGTCCTGCGACAGCGACGTGACCGTCTACGCCAAAACCCTGAACCAGGACGGTCAGGACCTGATAGCCAAAGGCGCGGACTTTACCGGGACCCAACAGATCTACAGCCTGACCGGCAGCAATGCCGCCATTGCCCGCAGTGCGTTCGTCGCCAATACGGCAGCCATGACCGCAGTGCTGGTGGTCAGCGGAGCGCTGGGGTCAGTCAACGGCAACCACGACCATGACCTGATCACCGTTAATCTCAAACAGGGGGAAACCCTCAACCTGGATCACAACCTCGCCGCCGGCCACGTCAGCATGGAGTACTCGATCAACGATGGCGCCTACGTCGCCGTCGCTGACGGCCAGACCATCACGGCGACGACGGATGCGACCTATCACATCCACGTCACCAGCCTCCCTGATGGTCCGGACCCAAGTGCTGGCGATGCTGAAAACTACCAGTTGAAGCTGACCGTCGATTACTCCGGGGCCCACGACATGGCACCGGACAACCATGACACCTACAGCGCCAGCGATAACCATGGCGGCAGCGACATCAGCTACCAGGATGGCCACACCCTCACCGGGACAGCGGGGGATGACACGCTGGTAGCCGGCAATGGCGACGCCATCATCCATGCCGGTGACGGCAATGACTTGCTCTACAGCGGCCCGGGCAACGATCTGCTCGATGGTGGTACGGGCATCGACACCGCCAGTTATGCCCACGCCACTGCCGGCGTCACGGTCAATCTCGGCGAGACTGGCGCACAGGACACCTTCGGTGCCGGCACTGACACCTTGACCGCCATCGAAAACCTGACCGGCTCCAATTTCAATGACGCACTTACGGGAGACCACAACAGCAATATCATCACCGGCGGCCTGGGCAACGACGTGCTCAACGGCGAGGGTGGTGACGACTTCCTGATCGGCGGGTTGGGCAACAACACCCTGACCGGCGGCAGTGGTGCCGACACCTTCCAGTGGCTCAACGGCAACAGCGGCCACGACGTCATCACCGACTTTACGCCGGGGGCCGACAAGCTGGACCTGTCGCAATTGCTGCAAGGGGAGAACAGTACCGCCGCCTCACTGGATGACTACCTGCATTTTACCGTCAGCGGCAGCGGCGCTTCACTGGTGACCAGCATCGACGTCAGTGCCATGGCTGGTGCGGCGCCGAACCAGACCATCGACCTGGCGGGTGTCAACCTGGCCAGTCACTATGGGGTGACGCCGGGGGCGGGCGGGGTCATCGGCGGCGCGGACACGGCCACCATCATCAACGGTATGCTCAATGACCACTCGTTGAAGGTGGATACCGTGTGACCTGAAACCGCAATGAAAAACTGGTTGAACGCCGATATCCCTGTAGGAGCGAGCAAGCTCGCGATGGACGTCAACGATGACGCGGGGATCCTGGATGCACGCGGTGCACTTGAGATCATCGCGAGCATGCTCGCTCCTACAGGGGATAAGCCCAAAAAACCACAGTCCCTGTGAAAGGGGCTGCGGTTTTTTCTGTGTGCGAACCTTTGCAAATCACATCGGCAGCGGCTGCCCGACCAAACGCCCCATCACGCCAAACACCCCCAGTGCCCTGATCGTGTCCAACTCGCCCTGGGTTTCTATTTTCTCCGCTATCAAGGGCAAGTCGATGCTGTGGGTCGTGCGGCAAACCGCCTCGATGAACAGTCGTTTGTCACGCTCAACATCGATGCCACGGATGTAGGCCCCGTCGATTTTAAGGTACGCCAATCCCAGTTGAGTGAGGTTGCCAATCTGGCTGAAATGACCGCCAAAATGCTGCAGCCCGATACGGTAACCGGTGTCGAGCAGGCTGTGGCTCAAGCGTTGCAACTGGTCCGGCGGCGGCAGTTGGCGCTCATCGATTTCCAGGGTCAGCAAGGGCGCCAGTTCCGGCAGGGATTCGAGCATGTCGAGGATCAGTTGCACCTGCGCCTGATCGCGCAAGGTGCTGCCGGACAGGCTCAACGCCAGCGGCAAACGGTTGACGACGAGGTATTCGAGGGTGGCTTCAAGCATCGCCAGGTCGAATCGTGCCGACCAGCCAAAACGCTCGATCCACGGCAAGAACTGGCCGGCGGCAATCGCTTCGCCCTGTGGATCGAGCAGGCGTGCAAGGACCTTGTGATGCAGCACCTGGCGGGTGTCGGCGCATTGCACCACCGGTTGGAAATACAACTGCAGTTTCCCTTCGTTCAGGGCGTCGTCGAGCCAGGCATGCCAGTGCTGTTGTGCCTGCTTTGGCGCACTGTCGCTACGGCCCAACACAGTCCAGGGGCGCTCGGGATGCTGCCGGGCTTCGTTCAGTGCCTGGTCCAGTTGGTGCAGTACGTGGCTTGCCGGATCGCCGGGGTGGAAGGCGACGATGCCCAGATGGGCGACGGGCATGCAATCACTGTCACCGGTCAGGCGCAGGTTCTCCAGGGTGGCGCTGATCTCGGCGGCCAGGCGTGTTGCATCCTCGGTATCGAGGTCCGGTGCCAGCAGGCTGAATTCGCCGCCGCGATTGCGTGCTGCCAGCCAGGTGCGACGTTGCGGAACTTGAGTCAGGCGCTTGAGCAATTCGCCGACCGCGCGGATCAACGCATCGGTGCGCTGCCCGCCGAGGCGCTGATTGAGGCCGGCCAGGTCGTTTAGCCGCAGCATCAGCAGGTGACCATCGCCATTTTGCTCGGTGACCAGTAATTGATCGGCCAGTTGTTCATCGAGCAATCGCCGGTTGGCCAGCCCTGTCAGGCTGTCCTGATAGGATTCGTTGAGCAGTTTTTCACTGCGCGCAGCCTCTTCGGCGAACAGCGTCTTGAGTTTCTCGACCATCTGGTTCATCGCCAGCACTACACGTTTCAATTCCGGTGTGCGCGGCAGCGTCGGCAAGCTGAGAAACTCGCGTTTGCTGATGGCTTCCGCCTGGCGGACCATGTTGTCGAGCGGACGAAATTGTCGACGCAGCAACCAGCCGCCGAACACCGCACTGAGCAGCCCGCAGAGCAACAGCCAGACAAGACTGCCCAGTGTGCTGTCCCAGAGTTTGGCCAGGGCGAATTGTGGATTGCTCAACACCTCGACCCGCGCCACCTGTTGCCAGCCCCGGGTGATCAGTGCATCGCCCCCCTCGGGACGCAAATTAACCAGGTTGACGAACCAGCCAGGCACGCCATCGATTTGTTCAGGATTGCTGCGCTGCACCAGCACCTGCCGGTTCTCGAGGTGGGTGACGCGGATATCGCTGAAATAGCCACTGTCGAAAATCGAACTGACCATCAACTCCATCATGGCCGGGTCGTCGATTTGTGTGGTCAAGGTCAGGCCCAGGGCGGTTGCGGCGTCTTGGGCGTGGGCGCGCAACTGCCCAAGCGTCTGCTCGCGAGAACTTTCCAGGCTGGCATAAAAACTGCCGCTGAAGGCCACCAGCAAGAACAGGCAGATGGCGAGAAACAACTGGTTGCGCAGTTTCATCGAGCGCTCCTTGGCGTGGCGGCTAACCGTCGCCCACGGCGAATCCTTCGGCTTGCATTTTTTGCAAGACATCTTGCCAGCGAGACAACTTTTTCGAGTCGCCGCTGCGCGGGTTACCAGGCTTGCCGGGCAGGTACAGGCCTTCGGCGTTGAACGCATACACCGGCAACAGGTCCTTGCGCTGCGAAGCGGGGCGGATTTCGCCGATCAGGTTGTCGAGTACCAGCGGTTCGGCGCCGGGGCTGCTGTAATAAGTCAGCACCATGTGCGCCTGGTTTTGGGTCAGGGCCTTCACGTAAGTAATGCGCAGCTTGTCGCTGGGAATGCCCAGTTGGCGCAGGCTGAAATATTTCGCCAGGGCGTAGTCTTCGCAATCGCCGGCGGCCTTGATCAGCGCCTCGACCGGCGTGGCCCAGTAATCATTCTGCTGCCAGATGCGAGCATCGTCCTGGAAATCCAGCTGCTGGTTGAAGTAGCGATTCACCGCCTTCAATTGCTCCTGCTCGGGCAGGTTGCGTTCGCCTTGCAGCATTTCACTCCAGGACTGGATTCGTCCCTGTGTCGGTCCCAGGCGGGCATAACGCTTTTCGGCGGTTTGCGCGATCTGCGCGAAATCCCAGCGAGGCCAGGGACTGCCAGGCACAACCAAAGGAAAACTGACCAGCAACAGCCATGCGCCAAACCGAAGTCGGAATGTTGACCATTCTGGACTACCCGGACTTCGTGGCATGCCTGGCTGCTCGAATGCAGAGAGGTGAAGTCTAGGTGGTGGTTGGGTAGGCGTCGACCCTTGGGCGGGGGAGTAACCGTCAGGATTTACGCAGGGTTTTCTGCCGAAGGATGTACAGGGTCACCAACACCGCACTGGTCAGCATGAACCCTCGTGCCCAAGGCATTGGCACCAGGTAGCAGGAGAACAGGATGCTGGTCCACATCAGGCCGATGGCGTAGACCTTGCCCTTGAGCGGAATGCCGTTACCCTCGAGGTAGTCACGGATCCATGGCCCGAGCCGCGGGTGCTCCACCAGCCAATGATAGAAACGCGGTGAACTGCGGGCGAAACAGGCAGCCGCCAGCAACAGGAAGGGTGTGGTGGGTAACACCGGCAGGAAAATCCCGAGCACCCCCAGCGCTACGCTCAGCCAGCCGATAGCCAGCAGCACGTAGCGCAACATCAGGGAGCGGTTGCCTATGGGGTTGTCCATAGGCAAAACCTTAGTGGTGACGTGGCTTGAGGATCGCCGGTTTTTCGTCCGGTGCGTTGCACAGCAGGTACAGCGCAGTCAGGGCTTCCGGGATCTGCACGATCATGTCGTCCATCAGGTTGGCGTCGGCGGCAATGTCGGAGAATTCCGGTTGCTCGTCGAACAGGCCCGAACCGACCATGATCGGCAGCAGCATTTCGCTGACTTCGTCTTCGGCGGTTTCGAACCAGGCTTCTTCGCGCAGGAATACGCCTTCCATGAAACCGATGCACCAGCCGCGCAGGTCGGAATCGTCCGGATCTTCGCCCAGGTCCAGGTCGCACGGCAGCTCGAACTCTTCATCGGAGGCCAGTTGACGGGCGATGTGGGCCTTGAGGCCGATCAGCGTGGCTTCGATCTCTTCGCGCTGGGCTTCGCTACTGTAATGCGGCTCTTCAGCGAAGAGGGCATCGATCCATTCACGATCGGGAACGACTTCGGAACAGATCGACAGCGCGGTGAGGTAGCCGTGGGCGGCCACGTAGTCCAGCGCCTCGTCATGCAGTTCATCGGCGTCGAGGAAGACTTGCAGGCGGGTTAGTTGCTCAGCGAAGGACATTAAAGGGCTACCTTGGGGAATATTCGATGCGGGAATTCTAGGCCTTCTTGAGCGCTTGGGCCAGCCGCACGGCATATTTGCACCCTAATGGACACCGCATTTCCCGTAGGAGCTGCCGCAGGCTGCGATCTTTTGATCTTGCTTGCAAAAAAACAAAATCAAAAGATCACAGCCTGCGGCAGCTCCTGCATAGAACTCATGTTGATTCCCTCTTCTCAGTGGCGCCCTTTGCCGGACAGGGGTCGGGTATACTCGCGCGTTTTGTGATGCCCTGCTGGCTTCGTGGCTCAAATACACAGCGTCATGCAATCTGTACTTACGATTTGTCGGTGCAAAGTTGCGGGTCCTGTACCAGCCTTGCAGGGATGTTTCGGTGATTTTTGGAGTTTTTATGCTCGAACAGGCTCAGCGCGTCCTCAAGGACATCTTCGGCTACGACAGTTTCCGTGGCCGCCAGGGTGCAATCATTGAGCGCGTGGCCAGTGGCGGCGATGCCCTGGTCCTGATGCCTACCGGCGGTGGTAAATCCCTGTGCTTCCAGGTGCCGGCGCTGCTGCGCGATGGCCTGGCGGTCGTGGTTTCGCCGTTGATCGCGCTGATGGACGATCAGGTCGCGACCCTCGAAGAGCTCGGTGTGGCCGCTGCGGCATTGAACTCAACGCTCAGTGCCGAGCAACAGCGTGACCTGGCGGCAAGGATCCGGCGCGGCGAGGTGAAAATGCTCTACCTCGCGCCCGAGCGCCTGGTCCAGCCACGCATGCTGAGCTTTCTGCAAGGGCTGGACATCTCACTGTTCGCCATCGACGAAGCCCATTGCGTGTCCCAATGGGGTCATGACTTTCGCCCGGAATACCTGCAATTGGGCCAGTTGGCGGAACTGTTCCCCGACGTCCCGCGCATCGCCCTGACCGCCACCGCCGACAAGCGGACCCGTGAAGAGATCGTCACGCGCCTGCACCTGCAGGACGCCGAGCGCTTCCTGTCGAGCTTCGACCGGCCGAACATCTTTTATCGCATCGTGCCCAAGGAACAGCCGCGCAAGCAGTTGTTGGCGTTTCTCGCCGAGCGTCGCAGCGATGCCGGCATCGTCTATTGCCTGTCGCGCAAGAAAGTCGAGGAAGTGGCCGCGTTCCTCACGGAACAAGGTTTCCCGGCGCTGCCGTATCACGCCGGCCTGCCCAACGATCTGCGCGCCCACAACCAGAAGCGCTTCCTCAACGAGGAAGGCCTGATCATGGTCGCGACCGTGGCCTTTGGCATGGGCATCGACAAACCCAACGTGCGCTTTGTCGCTCACCTCGACTTGCCTAAGTCGCTTGAGGCCTATTACCAGGAAACCGGACGCGGCGGCCGTGACGGTTTGCCGGCCGACGCCTGGATGGCCTACGGCCTGCAAGACGTGGTGATGCTCAAGCAAATGTTGCAGAACTCCGAAGGCGACGAACGCCACAAGCGTCTAGAGCAACACAAGCTCGATGCCATGCTCTCGCTGTGCGAGGAAACCCGCTGCCGTCGCCAGACATTGCTCGCCTACTTTGATGAAGAAATGCCCGAGCCCTGCGGGCATTGCGACAACTGTGTCGACGGCGTGCAAACCTGGGACGCCACCGAGCCCGCCCGCCAGGCACTGTCGGCAATCTACCGGACAGGCCAGCGCTACGGTGTCGGGCACCTGGTGGATGTCTTGCTGGGCAAGGACAACGAAAAGGTGCGCAACTTCGGGCATCAGCACCTCTCGGTGTACGGAGTCGGCAAGGCAATGGCCGAAGGCGAGTGGCGTTCGTTGTTCCGCCAGTTGGTCGCCCGTGGCCTGGCCGACATCGATCTGGAAGGCTATGGCGGCCTGCGCCTGAGCGACACGTGCCGGCCACTGCTCAAAGGCGAAGTGACCCTTGAGCTGCGTCGCGACCTGAAGGCGCAAACCACAGCCAAGAGCAGCAAGAGCCAGGCGAGCCAGCTCGTCCGGGGTGAAGAGCGTGAACAGTGGGAAGCCCTGCGTGCCCTGCGCCGCAAGTTGGCCGAAGAACATGGCGTACCGCCGTACGTCATTTTTCCCGATTCGACCTTGCTGGAAATGCTGCGCAGCCAGCCCACCTCGCTGGCGCAAATGGCCCGTGTCAGTGGCGTCGGTGCGCGCAAGCTGGAGCGTTATGGCGAGGCTTTCCTCGAAGTCCTTGGTGGCCAGGCGGAAGCACCGAAAGTGGTGGCAGACCTACGCCACGAACTGATCACCCTGGCGCGTGCCGGCATGACGCCGTTGCAGATCGCCGGGCAGTTGCAATGCTCGGAAAAGAACGTCTACACCATGCTCGCCGAAGCCATTGGCAAACAGCAGCTGTCACTGGAACAGGCGCTGGATCTACCGGAGGACTTGATGGGCGAAGTCCAGGATGCGTTCCTCGACGGTGAGGGCGAACTGCCACCCGTGTCGGAAATTTCCGCGCTGTTTGCCGGTCGGGTGCCCGAAGGGGTTTTGTACTGTATTCGCGCCGCCCTGCAGTCCGAATTCGAACTTTGAGCGGTCGGTCCCGCTGATGTAACGATTCAGTACAGAACAAGCCTTGCCTCCAGCCAAGGCTCATGCTTAGCTGACTAATTATTAGTATTTCTCTAATTTCAGTCTGATCATGAGTGTTTTATGCCGTTGACCGATCAACACCGTTTTGGCATGCAACTGGCCCAGATGTCGCGTGGCTGGCGTGCCGAGCTTGACCGTCGTCTTGCCGGCCTGGGATTGTCCCAGGCCCGCTGGCTGGTGCTGCTGCACCTGGCGCGCTTCGAACAGGCCCCGACCCAGCGTGAGCTGGCGCAAAGCGTCGGTGTCGAGGGACCGACCCTGGCCCGGCTGCTCGACAGCCTGGAAAGCCAGGGCCTGGTGCAACGTCAGGCGGTGGTGGAAGACCGTCGGGCGAAAAAAATCGTGCTGTGTGCCCCGGCGCGTCCCCTGATCGAACAAATTGAAACCATTGCCACCCAACTGCGACATGAACTCTTCGAGGGTGTCGATGAGGCCGATGTAAAGGTCTGCATGCGGGTTCATGGGCACATTCTGGCCAACCTCGAAAAATCCTGAGACAAAGCTTCCCACCAGACTTTTGAGTGAGCGTATTGGGCAGTCTATAAGAACTACTCGGCAATATCGTGTTCGTACCGGATGCGCGAACACGTGCAGATTGGTTTTTGGTGACCTAAGGGATGTTCATGCTCCAGAGTCGGCTGTTGGTTGTACGGTATGGTGCCAGACTGTTGCTGGCCAGTGCCGCCGTCACGTACTCGGCCTGGGTGCCGGCGTTGGGCCTGGGTGAAATCACCCTTCATTCGGCATTGAATCAGCCGCTGCGCGCTGACATCGCCCTGCTGGACGCTGCCGGACTGGAAGAGGGCGAGTTATCGGTCCGCCTGGCAACGGCGGACGAGTTCAGTCGCGCCGGCGTCGAGCGTGTGTTTTTCCTCAACGACCTGAAATTCACGCCCATCCTGCGAGGCGATCGCAGCCTGATCCGGGTCAGCTCCAGTAAACCGGTGAAGGAACCCTACCTGGATTTTCTCGTTCAGCTCGACCAGCCCAATGGCCGCTTGTTGCGCGAGTACACCGTGCTCATCGATCCTCCGGGGGGCGCGGACATTGCATCGACTGGCGATGAACCATCGCTGGACCGTCCTGCTTCGGCATTCCCCAGTGTTCAGCCGGCAGTCGCACCCTTGCCTGCAAACAGGGAATCGCCGGCAACACCTGTGGATCCTCTGGCAGAACAGCTGTCTGCCAGTGTCCTGCACAACCAGCAGTTGCAGGCGACCCTCGATGAGCTCAACGCAAAGCTTCAGGCACAGGACGAACAGCTCGCCGTTGAGAAAAGGCAGGTGAGCGAGTTGCAAGCCCAATTGGCGCAGGTCCAGCAGGCTCCAACGGAGCCGGTTGTCGTGGCACCTGTGCCGGTCGTGGTTGAGGAACCAGGGGTGAACTGGCTATGGATGCTTGGATTTGTGACGCTGCTGGCCTTGGCGCTGCTGCTTGCATGGGGGCGTCGTCAACGACAGCAGGGTCAGGCTTCGCCAGAGCCAGCGCAACATGACCAGCCGATCAATCCACCCGCAGCGCACGATGAGAAAACACTTCAGGAGGCCCGCGTCCACCCTCCACAATTGAGCACTCTTGCCCCAGTCGCGCTTGTTACATCGGCGGTGTTGTCCACGGCAGCGCCCTCGCAGCCGTTACCTACCGATGAGTTCCAGTTGAATCTGGACGACTTGTCGATGGATACGAATTGGGATTTGGGCCCGACGGAAAACACCCCACCCAGCGAAGCGCCAGCGCTGCCCGAGCTCGAAATCGAATGGACCATCGAACCCGCTTTCCCGGACGATAAACTTTAGGGGCAACGGTGCGGCGATCCGACATGCCGGCGAACCGGGCGCCGCGGTGTCTCTGCTGCACCGCGTTATCGTTCTTCGCGGGCACGCCTGGCTCCTACAGTGCTGCCTAATCGTTCATATCGGACAATAAAGACCGTTATCATGGTAACGCCCTACGCCTCAGGAATTTCGCCGATCATGACCACCAGCAAACCGGAAATCGTCATCACCTATTGCACCCAATGCCAGTGGCTTTTGCGTGCGGCCTGGCTGGCCCAGGAACTGCTCAGCACCTTTGGCGATGACCTGGGCAAGGTGTCTCTGGTGCCCGGCACCGGCGGGGTTTTTCACATTTTCTGTGACCAGGTACAGCTCTGGGAGCGCAAGGCGGACGGCGGTTTCCCCGAGGCCAAGGTGCTCAAGCAGCGAGTCCGCGACCAGATCGATCCAGACCGCGACCTGGGGCATAACGATCGCACTCAGTGAGACACCGCCTCTGCGACAACGGCTTTTTTGCTGGAACCGCTTGAATGCCTGCTGGACACCACGATTGCGACGATGATCAATGTGCCGCCAAGCAGCATGCGCAGGGTCGGGTTTTCATTGAATAACAGCCAGGCCATGGTGATCCCGTAAACCGGCTCAAGGGCGAAGACCACAGCGGCGGTCCGCGCCTTGATCACCGCCAGGCTGGCGACAAACAGGCTGTGTGCAACGCCGGTGCAGAACACCCCGAGCAGACCGATCCATAGCCAGTCGATGGCTCGCACTTCGCTCAGGTGCGGGGCCGCTGCCGGCAGCAGGCATAATCCGACCACCACGTTCTGGCACAACGCCGCCTGCACCGGCGGGATGCGCGCGGAGCTGGCGCGGTTGGTCAGCGACAACAGGGAAAACAGCAGCCCCGAGGCGATCGACCAGAGCAGGCCGGTGGTGGCGCCACTGCCCAGGTCGAACTCAGGCGTGACCAGCACCAGCCCGACACTGACCAGTGCCACCAGCAGGATTTCATTGGCGCGGATGCGCTCGCGAAAAATCAGCCCTTCAAGGATCACGGTAAAGGCCGGGAAGCTGGCAAAGCCCAGGGTGGCGATGGCTACGCCTGCGATCTTCACCGAAACGAAGAAGCTCACCCAGTGCCCGGCCAGCAGCAAACCGCTGAGCAACAGTCGGCGAACATCCACGGCTTCGAGTTTCTGCCAGCGGGTCTGGCTGGCGAAGCGTGCAAAGCACGCCAGCGCCAGCACCGCGAATGCTGCCCGGCCGAAGACGATGATTGACGCAGAGGCGACGGCAAGTTTGCCGAATACGCCAGTCAAGCCGAACATCAATGCGCCGATATGCAGGGCGCCCAGGGCGGTACGGGGAGTCATGGCAATCCTTGAGAAAGTGAGCACGGCCATTTAACCGCGCCCGCTGGCGCTGTGTCTGTCGCCAGGCTCGCGTTATTTGTCGCCAGCCTCGCGCCGCAGCTTACCGGGCGACGCGCCGAACTCGCGCAGCACTGCAGCGGCAAAGGCGCTTTGGGAGCTGTAGCCGACCCGACTGGCAATCTCGCCAATAGGCAGCGCCGAATGGCGCAGCAAGCTCATGGCCTTGTGCAAGCGTCGGCTGCGGATGTAATCCATCGGCGTCTGCCCGCATTCGGCCACGAACCGCGCATGCAACCGTGCGCTGGATAGACCGGCTACGCGGGCCAAGTCGGCGACTTGCAGCGGGTAGGCGGCGTATTGGTCAATGTGCGCATTCAAGGCGGCGTAAGGCAGGCGCCGGCCACCCACCGAGTCGGGCCTGGTGTTGTTGAGGCTGGCCAGTAGTAGCACCGCGCCCTGTTGCGCGATCACCGGGTCATTGACGTGGCTGTTGGCCAACCATTCGACCAGTTGGCTCTGTCCCGCATCCAGCGACAAGCGACCGGCGTTGTCGAGCAGGCGCCGACTGGCATCGGCATGATCGCCCAGGGATTGGCCGAGCCATTGATCGTCAGGCACGTCCAGGACCAGGCAACGACTGCCGTCGGGGCTACCGCAGGCATGGTGAAAACCAGAGGGAATCACCACGAAGCTTTGCTGGACCACCTGGCTGCCACGCCCGTCGACCTCGAAATCCAACGCACCCGACAGCCCGAACACCAATTGCGCGTGCTCGTGGCTATGGACGATCAGGTCATGGGTGTAATGGCGCAGGGTAAGGATCGGTCTCATCGCGGCTCTCGTTACAGGCTCTCGTTACAAACTTTCGTTACAGGCTCTCATTGCAGGGTTGATGAGTCAGGGCCCAGTCTACACCGACACGGCTTGCGCGCGCCGTCACAGGACTGACTTGCCATTGTCATGGGTCATTAACCCGACCGGTTCAAGCTTGCCAAAACTTGTCCTGAGGGTCGCCCATGACCAGCGCCGAGCTCGCCAAACCCAGTCGTAAGCAACGTGTGCGCACCTTGTGGATTTCCGACGTGCACCTGGGCACGCGCGATTGTCAGGCCGAGCACCTGTCGCAGTTTCTCAAGGGCTATCACGCAGACAGGATCTACCTGGTCGGCGATATCATCGACGGCTGGAAACTGCGCGGCGGCATGTACTGGCCCCAGGCGCACACCAATGTGATCCGGCGCCTGTTGACCATGAGCAAGCGCGGCACCGAGGTCATCTACGTCACCGGCAACCACGACGAATTCCTGCGCCGTTATTCGAAACTGATCCTGGGCAATATCCAGTTGGTGGACGAAGCGGTGCACGTGACCGCCGATGGCCGGCACCTGCTGGTGATCCACGGCGATCAGTTTGACGTGATCACTCGCTATCACCGCTGGCTGGCGTTTCTCGGCGACTCGGCCTACGAATTCACCCTGACCCTCAACCGCTGGCTCAACCATTGGCGCGCCCGATATGGCTACGGTTACTGGTCGCTGTCGGCGTACCTCAAGCACAAGGTCAAGACTGCAGTCAGCTTCATCAGTGATTTTGAAGAGGCCATTGCCCATGAGTGCGTCAAGCGCGAGCTGCATGGGGTGGTGTGCGGGCACATTCACCATGCCGAGATCCGCAAGGTCGGCGAGGTGGATTACCTCAATTGTGGTGATTGGGTGGAGTCGTGCACGGCGCTGATCGAGCATTGGGATGGCACGATCGAGTTGTATCGGTTGGCCGATGCCCAGGCGCGGGAGGCGCAGTTGAAGGCCATCAAAGTCGCAGAGCCAGCCTAGCCTGATAGATATTCTGCGTTTGAGCGGGCCTCTTCGCGGGCAAGCCCGCTCCAACAGGGTATGCGGTAGAACGCAAATCCGGCAAACACTACAAATCACTGTGGGAGCGGGCTTGCCCGCGAAGACGGCAGCACAGTCGACATCGCAATGGCTTCACACCGGTGAATACTCCTCCATCGCCGCCTTGTAGAGCGAATTCTTCGGCTGGGCAAACAAGCGCTCCATCATAGGCTCGAAGAAACTCAGCGGCAGCGTGTCATACGCTGGATCAAACGCCGCCGCATCGTACTTGGCACAGAACTCGATGGTCGCCTGATACTGCGGATGGTCGCGAAATTGTTCGCGCAGGTGCCGATCCATGCCCAGGTGATGGAAGAAGTAATAGCCCTGGAAAATCCCGTGCTTTTCCACCATCCACAGGTTCTCAGGGCTGACGAAAGGCTTGAGGATCGCGGCGGCGATGTCCGGGTGGTTATAGGAACCCAGGGTGTCGCCGATGTCGTGGAGCAGGGCGCAAACGACGTATTCTTCGTCGCGGCCATCGCGCCAGGCACGGGTGGCAGTTTGCAGCGAGTGGGTCAGGCGGTCCACGGGGAAACCACCGAAGTCACCTTCCAGTAACTTCAGGTGCGCGACGATCCGTATTGGCAACTGACGAGCATAGGCGCTGAAGTCCGCGGCGATGATCGCCCAGTCTTCCTGCGTACCATCCTTCATGTGAGTAAAACGGGCATTGGCATTCATCGGCAATCCTCTGGTGATCTAGAACGGCACACGTCCCAGAATCATGTCGCGATACATGACGAAATCGCCGAGCAGGCTGTAGAAAGGGTGCTGGAAGGTTGCAGGACGATTCTTCTCGAAGAAGAAATGCCCGACCCAGGCGAAGCTGTAACCCGCCAGCGGCAAAACCCACAACAGCATCCAGGCGCCACGACCGATGGTCAGTGCCAGAATGAAAATCACCAGCGTCGTGCCGATGAAGTGCAATCGTCGACAGGTGCTATTGCTGTGTTCGCTGAGGTAATACGGGTAAAACTCAGCGAAACTGTTGAAACGCTTGATGTTTTCCACGACTGCGATCTCTGTGGTCATTGTTCTGGCCGCAAGTTGTTCGGCGGGTAGCTTATTTGAGTCTAGAGTGATCATTGGCGTCAGCCAGTGACAATAGGCGCCACTTTAGTATCCTTCGGAAAACTTGCCGCGACAGACGGCTCACCAAGACAGTAGACGCCATGAGCGAACGAACGACTTCTGCAAGCTGGGCGATGGGGATTGTCAAAGCACTGGAAATGGACGGCCTGGATTGCCGGGTTTTGTTCAAGCAGCTGGGGCTCGACTACGCGGCACTCGATGATCCGGATGCACGCTTCCCGCAAGATTCCATGACACGACTGTGGCAACGGGCGGTTGAACTGTCCGGCAACCCGGCGATCGGCCTGAACATGGGCAAGGTGGTGCGGCCCGCGCAGTTTCATGTGACGGGCTATGCCTTGATGTCCAGCCAGACCCTGGCCGAAGGGTTCAAGCGGCTGGTGCGCTACCAGCGGATCATCGCCGAAAGCGCCGACCTGAGTTTCCGCCTGCTGGATGAGGGCTATGCGCTGATTCTGACGGTGCATGGCGACCATTTGCCGCCTACCCGTCAAAGCGCCGAAGCCTCGCTGGCTTGCGCCCTGGCACTGTGTGGCTGGCTGACCGGGCGCACGCTGCATCCGCGCAAGGTCCTGGTGCAAGGCGCTGAACCGGTCAATCTCGAACCCTACAAACAAGCCTTCCATGCGCCACTGGTATTCAACGCACCCTACGATGCGCTGATTTTCGAACGGGCGGACATGGAGGCGCCGCTGCCGACGGCCAACGAAGCCATGGCGTTGTTGCACGACCGCTTCGCCGGCGAATACCTGGCGCGATTTTCCGAGAGTCGAGTCACGCACAAGGCGCGGCAGGTTTTGTGCCGATTGCTGCCCCAGGGCGAACCCAAGCGCGATGCGGTCGCGCAGACGTTGCACCTGTCGCAACGCACCCTGCAACGGCGTCTGCAGGAGGAGGGCACGAGTTTTCAGACGTTGCTCGACGACACCCGCCGTGAGCTGGCCGAACAGTACCTGGCGCAGCCGACCATGACCCTGCTGGAAATTGCCTACCTGCTGGGGTTCGCTGATCCGAGCAATTTCTTCCGCGCGTTCCGCCGCTGGTTTGACACCACGCCCGGCGAGTACCGGGCGCGATTGACGGGAACGCCGGTGCCGGTCAGTGACGCCAGAACGCCGGAATACACAGCACAAACACCGTAATGATCTCCAGTCGGCCCAAGAGCATGCCGAACGAGAGGATCCATTTGGCGGCGTCCGGCAGCGAGGCGAAGTTGCCGGCCGGACCGATGGTCTCGCCCAGGCCCGGGCCGACGCCGGACACGGTGCTGGCGGCGCCGGTCAGGGCGGTCATCCAGTCCACCCCGAGCAGTGACAGCAATAGCGCGATCACGCAGATGGTAATCGCGAAGAAGAAGGAAAAGGTCAGGATTGATCGTACGATCTCTTCATCGAGGCGGTGACCGTTGTACTTCTGCTTGATCACCGCCCGTGGGTGAATCAGTTGGTTAAGGTTAGCCTTGAGCAGGATATAGGCGACCTGGAAGCGGAAGATCTTGATCCCGCCAGCGGTCGAGCCGGAGCAGCCGCCAACAAAGCCCAGATAGAAGAACAGCATCAGCGAGAAGTTTCCCCACAGGCTGTAGTCCCCCAGCGCGAAACCGGTGGTGGTGACCACCGACGTCACGTTCAGCGCCACATGTCGCAACGCCTCCAGCCAATGCAACTGGGTGGTCCACCAGTACCAGGTGCCGAGCACCAGCCAGGTCACCAGCAGCATCCCGAGCAAGCCCTGGACCTGTTGGTCCTTGATCAGCGCCCGGCGGTTACCGCGCAGGGTCGCCACATACAGGGTGAACGGCAGGCTGCCGAGAATCATGATGACGATGGCCACCCAATGCACCGCCGGCTGCGTCCACTTGGCCAGGGATTGGTCCGAGGTGGAAAAACCGCCCGTGGAAATCGCCGACATCGCATGGTTGATCGCATCGAACGGACTCATTCCGGCCCACCAGAACGCCAGGCTGCCGAAAATGGTGATGCCGACATAGGCCGCGACGATCAGGCGCGCCACCATGTGTGAGCGGGGCATGACTTTCTCGGAGCGGTCCGAGGATTCGGTCTGGAACAGCCGCATGCCACCGATGCGCAGCAGCGGCAGGATCGCCACCGCCATGCCGATGAATCCGATGCCGCCGATCCAGTGCAACAGCGAGCGCCACATCAGGATGCCGGGGGACATGTCGTCCAGGTGGTTGAGCACCGTCGAACCGGTGGCGGTGATCCCGGACATGCTTTCGAAGAACGAATCGGTGTAGCTGATGTGCTGGGTCAGCAGGAAAGGCAGCGCGGCGAAGATACACACCACCAGCCAACTGCTGACAGTCAGCAGGTACATGTCCCGTGGCCGCAAATGGACATGCTCGGGGCGCCCGGGAATGACCAGGGCGAGGCCCGCGACAAACGTGATCATGCTCGCCCAGAGGAACGACGGCAGGTCGCCGGTGCGATCGAAGATCACCAGCGTACCCATGGGCACGACCATGGCGATGGCCAGGGTTATCAGGAAGATGCCGATGATGAAACCAATGAGACGTAAGGTCGGCAACGCCATGAAATCCGCTCGGCTGAAGTAAGGAGGGCGCCATTCTACCTGCGGGGCGGGGCATGTAAACCGCACTGCTTCAGTAGTTACAGCTAGAATAGCCGCACAATTTTTTCTGGAGGTGGCCGATGCAGGCTCTCGACGTTTTGCTCAACCGTGTTTCCGTCCCGCGCCTGATCGAACCGGCACCCACCCAGGCGCAACGTGAAGTGCTGTTTGCCGCAGCCATGCGTGCCCCGGACCACGGTCATTTGCAGCCCTGGCGTTTCCTGACGGTCGAAGGCGCGGCGCGCGAGCAAATGGGCGAATTGCTGGCCGAAGCGGCGAAGTTGCAGGACGCTGAAGTGACCGAAGCGGCCATCGACAAGGCACGCAACGGACCGCTGCGGGCACCCTTGGTGGTGGTCGTGATCGCGCGGGTGCAGGATCACGTCAAGTATCCGAAGTCCGAGCAACGGCTGGCGGCGGGTTGTGCAGCCCACGGGATATTGCTGGCGGCCTATGCGCAAGGTATTGGTGCGGTCTGGCGTACCGGGGACCTGGCCTATTCGCCGCATGTGGCCAAGGGCTTAGGGTTGGCTGAAGGCGAAGAGGTGATTGCCTTTCTGTACCTGGGTACGCCGCTGAAGGAACCCCGCGTTGCGGAGAAGGTTGATCTGGCAGAGTTCGTCAGCGCCTGGCCAGCCGCATAAAGATCGTTCCCAGCAGAGCGTGGGAACGATCAATCAGGCGGCGACTCCCGGCACCAGCGGCAATTCCAGGCTGGCAATGAACCCGCCCTCCGGATGATTGGCCAGCACCAGGCTTCCGCCATGCCGTTCCGCCGCTCGCCGGGCAATCGCCAGTCCCAGGCCATGCCCGGCCGCCGTCTGCCCGGGCGCACGATAGAACGGCTCACCCAGCTGGCTCAAATGTTCCTCGTCCGCCCCCGGCCCGTGGTCACGCACGGTCACCACAATCCGTTCTCCTTGCCGCAGCGCCTGCATTTCGATCGGCAGGCCGCCCGCCGGGTTGAAGCGCTGGGCGTTGCGCAACAGATTGTCCACGGCTCGCTCGATCATCGTCGGCCAACCCTTGAGGGTCAGTTGCGACTCGGCTTCAAGGTGCACGAGCTGATCGGGTGAACTCAGTTGTGCATCCTTTTGCAACGTATTGAGCAGGGCGTTGAGATCCACCTCTTCGGCACTGGCGTTATCGGCGTCAACCCGTGCCAGCACGAGGATTTCGCTGATCAACGCTTCGAGGCGGTCACATTCGCGGGTCAGGCGGGGCCAGAGTTTCTCCCGTTCCTGCGGCGTGGCGCGCTCGGCCAATGCCAGCGCAATGCGCAGGCGAGCGAGGGGCGAACGCAGTTCGTGTGACACATCGCGCAGCAGCTGGCGTTGACTGCCGATCAGGCTTTGCAGGCGCGCGCCCATGCGATTGAAGTCGTTGGCCAGTACGCCGAATTCGTCGCGGCGGTTGGCCAGTTTGACCAGGCTGTTCTGTTGATAGGTGGTTTGTCCCAGGTCATGCACCGCACCGCGCAAGCGGCTCAGAGGGCGGGTGATGGACAAGGTGACCAACAGGCTGAACAGGGTCAGCACCACTAATGCGATCCCCAGCGCACTCAACGGCCAGAGCAGGCTTTCGCGGTGCCAGGCGTCGAGTTCCGGATGTGGAATCCGGTAGATGAACAGATAGGTGTCACCACTTTTGTCGCTGGTGTATTCATCCGTCAGGCGACGCCATGGCAAGCGACGGTCATCATTGTTCTGCCGCGCTTCAAACGCAGCGGCGCGTCGCGGAAAGGTACCGCGTACGACCGGGTCGCCGCTTTCATTCAGGACCTGGACATCGATGTGATACTGGCGCTTGCGCTGCTGCAGAAGATCCTGGGCCGCGTCTTCGCCCTGGGATTCGTAAGTCTGCGTCCATTGCTCAGCCAGTGTATTGAGACCTGGGTGGCGACTGAGTATCCACGCATCCTGGTTGAGCATGTGCCCGAGCAGAATGGAGAGCCCTGCAACCAGGGCGATGGCCAGCCAAAAGCTGGCCAGGATTCGCCAGAACAATGAGCGCACAGAAAATCCTCAAGCAAACACAAAATCACCTGTAGGAGCGAGCATGCTCGCGAAAAACTCAAGGACAACACGGGCTACCTGATGCCCCCCGTTATCGTTGAAGTCCATCGCGAGCAGGCTCGCTCCCACAGTTCAGCGGTTAATCCGGGTTAGCG
This sequence comes from Pseudomonas sp. PSB11, assembly GCF_014596605.1. NCBI lineage: Bacteria > Pseudomonadati > Pseudomonadota > Gammaproteobacteria > Pseudomonadales > Pseudomonadaceae > Pseudomonas > Pseudomonas sp. PSB11. The sequence goes on along the minus strand of NZ_NOIO01000030.1, from coordinate 55,712 downwards.
CATTATTGCGCTTTTTGTGCCTGTTGCGCTTTCCAGGCCTTGAATTCGGCCCACTCGGCGCGACGTTCAGCCTGCTTTTTCTGGATCTCGTCGAATTTCTTCTGTTGATCCGGTTTCAGCAACGCACGCACCTCGGCTTCGGCTTTCTTGTGGTTGGCGGCCATTTCATCTTTCATGGCTTTCTGGTCGGCTGGCGAGAGTTTTTCCAGGTACTTGTCGACCACTTGCTTACGCTCATGCATCTGCTCGCCCATGATCTTGCGGATCTGCTCGCGCTGCTCGCGGCTCAGGTCCAGTTGGCTGTACGGGCCTTTGCCGTGCATGCCGTGCATCTGACCGCCGTGGTGCGAACCGTCCATCGGGCCGCTTGGGCCTGCGCCTTCAGGCATGGCCATGGCAACGGTCGGCAGGGCGGCGGCGAACATCAAAGCGATAAGAGTCTTGCGCATGGTGAATCTCCTTGTCTCATTCCCGGTACGTTCCGGATGAGTACAGATTACGCAGATCAAGGTCAGCGGCGGTCAGCGGTACGTAAAGCTTGGGTAAAGATGGTGTTGTATTTGACCTGACCTGTAGGAGCCGGCTTGCTGGCGATCCTGGCGACGTGGTGTGTCTGTCACACCGCCATCCAGGGAATCGCGTGGCGTCAGAGACTGTAGTAGTAACCGCGGCTACGCAAAGCCACGATGCGCGGGCGGCCATCAGGATGCGGGCCGATCTTCTTGCGCAGGTTACTGACGTGCATGTCGAGGCTGCGGTCGTACAGGGTCAGCTTGCGACCGAGGGCGATTTGCGCCAGTTCCTGTTTATCCAGCGGCTCGCCGGGCTGCTTGAGCAAGGCTTCGAGCAGGCGGCTTTCGGAAACTGTAAGGGTGAATTCCTGTTCATCGATGCTGACCACGCCACGCACCGGGCTGAAACACAGGTCGCCCAGCTCCATCTGGCTGGACACCGCTGCGGGATGACTGCGGCGCAACACGGCGCGCAGGCGCGCTGTCAGTTCCCGCGGGTCGCAGGGTTTGGCCAGGTAGTCGTCGGCGCCGAGTTCCAGGCCGAGGATGCGGTCCAGGGGTTCGCCGCGGGCTGAAAGCATCAGCACCGGCAAGTCGGGGTGATCGCTGCGCAGTTGCTTGAGCAGTTCCAGGCCGCTGCCGTCCGGCAACATCACGTCCAATACCACGGCCGCCGGGGAAGTTTCAGCCAGCGCGCGGCGCGCGCTCTGACCGTCATGACAGGCGCGCACCTGAAACCCTTCCTGGCTCAGCCAACTGCCCAGGAGCTCACAAAGCTCCTGGTCATCATCAATTAGTAACAACTCGCTCATGGATCACTCAATTCAGCCATTGTCGACGTTTTCGCCTCGCACCACTGGCGAAGATACCGCAGAGCAGGGCCAATAGCGCCACCCCGGCGCCAATGACGAACCACTGTTGCTGATCGGTCAATAAGCGCGGGATCGAACTGCCGGCTTGCACTTCCCGAAGTTGCAGCTTGAGTCGCTGGTTCTCCTGGCGCAACCGGGCCAGTTGGACGCTTTCGCGCTCGCCATCGGCATTGTTCAATTGTTTGCTCAGTTCTTCTCGTTGCCGCTCGCTTTCCTTCAAGCGTTGCTGCAGTTCGTTGATCTGGCTGCCGGCGCTCAAGGACAGCGGCGTGGAGTTCGCGCCCTCGGCGGCTTCCTCACCGTGGGCGGGCGCCACGATCGACAACGTGACCAACATCAGACACAACGGACCCTTGCGCATCGCGACTCCTGATTCCAATACGGATATTGGGGAGTTTGTCGGCAGGCAAACGAGATTAATGAGCGATTGAGAACGCGATGAACCGAGAAGGTTCACCGCGCAGGGGGAGCTTACGGGAGGACTTGCTTGAAAGGCTTGACCAGAACGTTGGCGTAGACGCCTGCGGCGATGTACGGATCGGCGTCGGCCCAGGCCTGTGCGGCGCTCAGGGAGTCGAATTCGGCGACGATCAGGCTGCCGGTGAAACCCGCTGCCCCCGGATCATTGCTGTCGACCGCCGGATGCGGGCCGGCCAATACGATGCGACCTTCGCCCTTGAGCGCTTGCAGGCGCTCGAGGTGTGCAGGCCGTGCGGCCAGGCGGGCTTCCAGGGAGTTGGCGACGTCTGTGGCAATGATTGCGTAAAGCATGTCAGTCCTCGGTTTTCGGCGTTGTGGTATCGGCGTCGTGCAGGTGGCGGGACAGGTAGATGCCCTGGCCGACCAGGAACAGCAAAGTCATGCCCAGGCTGCCGAAGACCTTGAAGTCGACCCAGTAGCTCTGGAAGGTGAACGCGACGAACAGGTTGGCGGCGCCGCAAAACAGGAAAAACGCGATCCAGGCGATGTTCAGGCGCGTCCAGACCGGCTCAGGCAGGGTCAGCGCATGGCCCATGATGCGTTTGATCAGCAGTTGGTCACCGATGAAGTGGCTGCCGATGAAAGCCAGGGCGAACAGCCAGTTGACCACCGGGGCTTTCCATTTCAGGAAGGTCTCGCTGTGGAAGGCCAGGGTCAGGCTGCCGAACACCAGGCAGGCGATGAGGGTCAGCCACTGGCTCTTCTCCAGCTTGCGCTGCTTGATGAACAGCGTGCCGTAGACCACCAGGGAGCTGATGATCAGCATCGCGGTGGCACTGTAGATACCGCCTACAGTGACCTCGTGGCCGGCAATGTCGACGACCCGTGGATCGATTTTGAAGACGATGAAAAACAGCAGGAGCGGGATGAAATCGATGAATTGTTTCACAGTGGCAGCCAGAAGCAGGATGTGGCGGCATAATAACAAACATATGGGCGCGCGATAGCGCCAGCTGATTTGAGGTTACAAAGCCCTGTGAATGTTGATTTGCACTGCCATAGCACGGCCTCCGATGGCGCCCTGGCGCCCGCGGTTCTGGTTGCGCGTGCTTTCGAGAAAGGTGTGCAGGTCCTGGCCTTGACCGATCACGACACCCTGGAAGGCCTCGATGAGGCCCGGCACGCCGCGAATGAGTTGGGGATGCAATTGGTCAACGGAGTCGAGTTGTCCTGCACCTGGGGCGGCGCGACCATTCACGTGCTGGGCTACGGCTTCGACGTCGATGCCGCGCCGTTGGTCGAGGCGATTGCCAGGTTGCGCGATGGGCGCTGGCTACGCTCCGAGGAAATCAGCCGCAAACTGGCGCTCAAGGGCATGCCGGGTGCGCTGGACGGCGCAAGGGAAGTCCAGCAGGCCCTGGGAGACAGCGGCAACGCACCGGCCCGCCCGCACTTCGCCGACTGGATGGTGCGCGAAGGTTTCGTCAAGGATCGCGCCGAAGCGTTCCGCAAATGGCTGGGCGCCGGCAAGCTGGGAGACGTCAAGCAGCATTGGCCGACCCTGGAAGAAACCGTCGAAACCCTGCGCGCAGCCAAGGCCTGGGTCAGCCTGGCCCATCCCTGGCATTACGAATTCACTCGCAGCAAGCGTCGCCGCCTGATTGCCGACTATATTCAAGCAGGGGGCCACGCGATCGAGGTGGTCAATGGCTATCAGCCTGCCGAACAAGTGGGCAGCCTCGCGATCCTGGCCCGCGAGTTCGGTCTGCTGGTCAGCGCCGGCAGTGATTTTCATGGCCCTGGAGGCTGGTCCGAGATCGGTGAATACCGCCCGCTCCCGGAGGATCTGCCACCACTGTGGTGTCGATTCAAACATGACCCAATTATTGCCGCCGTCTGAACAGGTAGAGAATGTGAGTCAATTTTTCCAGATTCATCCGGAAAACCCGCAAGCGCGCCTGATCAAGCAGGCTGTCGAGATCATCCGCAAGGGCGGGGTGGTGATTTATCCCACGGACTCCTCCTACGCAATCGGTTGCCAGATCGGCGACAAGGTCGCCGTGGAGCGCGTTCGCCGCCTGCGTCAGCTCGATGAAAAGCACAACTTTGCGCTGATTTGCAGCGATTTGTCACAACTGGGTCTGTTCGCCAAGATCGATACGGGCACTTTCCGCATTCTCAAGGCCCATCTTCCGGGACCCTACACCTTCATCCTCAATGCCACCCGCGAAGTCCCGCGACTGCTGTTGCATCCGAAGAAGCGCACCATCGGCCTGCGGGTGCCGAGCCATCCGATTGCCCTGGCGCTGCTGGAAGAGCTGGGCGAACCGCTGATGAGCGTGACGTTGATCATGCCGGGCGATGATGACCCGATGACCGATCCCTACGAAATGCGCCAGTTGCTCGAGCATCAGGTGGACCTGATCATCGATGGCGGTTTCGGCGGGATCAAGGCGTCCACCGTGATCAACCTCGCCGATGGCGAACCGGAAGTGATCCGTGTCGGTTGCGGTGACCCTGCGCCGTTCATGGTCGAGGCCTAGATGTCCGCAGTGGAGCCCGTCGACAGCCAGGCCGGCGCCCAGCAAGAGCTGCCTTTCGCCATGGTCTATGGCCAGGCGGTCATGGAAATGCCGCTGGACCTGTACATTCCGCCGGATGCGCTGGAAGTCTTTCTCGAAGCCTTCGAAGGCCCGCTCGACCTGCTGCTGTACCTGATCCGCAAACAGAACATCAATATCCTCGATATTCCGGTGGCGGAAATCACCCGGCAGTACATGGGCTATGTCGAGTTGATGCAGTCGGTGCGCCTGGAACTGGCGGCCGAATACCTGGTGATGGCCGCGATGCTGGCCGAGATCAAGTCGCGGATGCTGCTGCCACGGGCTGAAACCGTCGAAGACGAGGAAGAAGACCCGCGCGCCGAACTGATCCGCCGCTTGCAGGAATACGAGCGTTTCAAGGCCGCCGCCGAAGGTATCGACGGCCTTAGCCGGGTTGGTCGCGACGTGGTCGTGCCCAAGCTCGATGCCCCGGAGGCGCGGGCGCGCAAACTGTTGCCGGATGTGCGTTTGTCAGAGTTGTTGCTGTCCATGGCCGAGGTGCTGCGCCGTGGCGACATGTTCGAAAGCCATCAGGTCAGCCGCGAGGCGCTGTCCACCCGCGAACGCATGAGCGATGTGCTGGAACGGCTCAAGGGCGGCGGTTTTGTGCCGTTTGTCGAGCTTTTCACCGCCGAGGAAGGGCGCTTGGGGGTTGTCGTGACCTTCATGGCGATCCTCGAACTGGTCAAGGAATCCTTGGTCGAGCTGGTGCAGAATGAGCCGTTCGCCGCGATCCACGTCCGAGCACGAGCCGAATAACGAGTCCAATCATGAACCTGAGTGAACCCCGCGAGCTGGCGCCACTGCTCGAAGCCTTTCTGTTGGCCTCCGGAAAACCGCAATCGTTGGAGCGCCTGTTCGAGCTCTTCGAAGAGGCCGAGCGCCCGGAACCGGCGGTATTCAAGAAAGCGCTGACTATTTTGGGCAAGTCGTGCGATGGCCGCGCGTACGAGTTGAAGGAAGTTGCGTCCGGCTATCGCCTGCAAATCCGTGAGAAGTTTTCGCCGTGGGTCGGGCGTTTGTGGGAAGAGCGGCCGCAGCGTTACTCGCGCGCCATGCTCGAAACCATTGCCTTGATTGCCTATCGCCAGCCGATCACCCGGGGCGAGATCGAGGATGTGCGGGGCGTGGCGGTCAACAGCCAGATCGTCAAGACCCTGATGGAACGTGAGTGGATCCGCATCGTCGGTTACCGCGACGTACCGGGCAAGCCGGCGATGTTCGCCACCACCAAGGCGTTTCTCGATCACTTCAACCTGAAGAACCTCGATGACCTGCCGCCGCTGGCCGAGGTGCGCGAGCTGGAGCCTGATCCGGTGCTCGATTTCGACGACGCGCCAGTGCCCGCCAGCCTGCAGGAACTGGCCGATGCCAGCGCCGAGCCGGAAGAGCCCAAGGAAGAGACCAGTTTTCATACGCTGTTACTGGAACTGGACAGCATGGAGGAGGGGATCAAGACCGACTTCGATGATTTGTTGCGTGATGGTGAGGTACCGGGGATCGATCCGGAGCCACTCGACATTGAACCGGGCGTCGAACCTGCCCCGGTTGAACCTGAACCTGAGCAGGAAGACGACATCCTCGGCGTTGCCGAGGCCCGTGAAAAACTGCTGGCCGCCGTCGCCGCCCTGGAACAGCCGAAACCCGAGCTTAGCGACGAGGAAGCCGAAGCATTGGCCCTGGCCGAAGCCATCGAAGCCGAACGCCGCGAGCTTGAAGATTGAAAAGATCGCAGCCTGCGGCAGCTCCTACAGGAATCGCATTCCAAATGTAGGAGCTGCCGCAGGCTGCGATCTTTTGATCTTGATGTTAATAGCGCGTCACCGGTCGGCGGAAAAATCAGTAAGTCACCTTCGATCAGCTACTCTCTGATGCGCAACCGCCCGCATGCGCGTATGATTCGCGACCCTTCGGCGATCCCTTCGCCAAAGTACCCAGTTTTCAGAACACACCGGGAGGTGCCCAGATGAGTATCAAAGACCAGAAAGACGACCAGGAAATCGGCCCAGCAGGCGAAAAACTGCAGAAAGTCCTCGCCCGTATCGGCGTCGGCTCGCGCCGTGACGTGGAAGCCTGGATCAGCCACGGCCGGATCAAGGTCAACGGCAAAGACGCCACCCTTGGCCAGCGCGTCGACATGCACGACGCCATCACCATCGATGGCAAGGTGATCAAGCGTGAAGAGGCCGCCGAGTCGGTCCGCCGCGTGATCATGTACAACAAGCCCGATGGCGAAATCTGCACCCGCGTCGACCCGGAAGGCCGTCCGACCGTGTTCGACAAGATGCCACGTCCGAAAGAAGGTCGCTGGATCAACATCGGTCGCCTGGACATCAACACCACCGGCCTGCTGATGTTCACCACCGACGGTGAACTGGCCAACCGCCTGATGCACCCTTCCTACGAAATGGACCGTGAATACGCGGTACGTGTGCGTGGCGAAGTCGATGACGAGATGATCGAGCGTCTGAAAGCCGGTGTGGTCCTCGAAGACGGCCCGGCCAAGTTCACCGACATCAAGCAGGCGCCGGGCGGCGAAGGTTTCAACCACTGGTACCACTGCGTGGTGATGGAAGGTCGCAACCGCGAAGTTCGTCGCCTGTGGGAATCCCAGGGCCTGGTGGTCAGCCGTCTGAAGCGCGTGCGTTTTGGTCCGGTGTTCCTCAATTCGGACCTGCCGATGGGCCGCTGGCGTGAAATGAGCCAGTACGAAGTCGACATTCTGAGTGCCGAAGTTGGCCTGACGCCGGTGGCGATGCCGCAGATGAACGCCAAGAGCAAAGACAAGCTTGACCGGATGCAGCGTAAGTCGTCGCGTCCAATGGCCAAGACCGAGCGCGTACGTACCCTGCGTCCAGCCACTGGTGCCGCCGCACCGACCGCGCCGCGTGCCAACCGCGAGCCGCAGATCGAAGGCGAGCGTCCAGGGCGCAAGCCAGCCGCCCGTCAGGACGGCGAACGCGGTCCACGCACGCCACGTCCGGCCAATGGCCGTACCGAGCGTGGTGAAGGTCGTGGTACGCCGGTGGCGGATCGTCCAGCCGACACCAAGCGCCCGGCCAAGCCGGCATCTAAGCGTCCTGGCATCAGCCTGGTCGACGGTGACAAGCCGTCGGGCAAGCGCCGCGGCGCGCCAGCGGGTTCCGGCCAGCGTCCGGGGTTTGGGCGTCGTAAGCCGGAGTAATCGGTAAGCGCTTCATGAAAAACGCCAACCTTCGGGTTGGCGTTTTTTTTTGTTCGGCGTCGGCCCTTCGTTGTATTTGAGGGCCTCTTCGCGGGCAAGCCCGCTCCCACAGGGTTGATGGGTGTCTGCAAGATTTGGGAGCGGCACAAATCACTGTGGGAGCGGGCTTGCCCGCGAAGGCGTCAGTCGCAGCTCAGAGTTTCCGAAAGTGGAAAGCCAAAATTACATGCTGTAAAGATTTCATGACGAAATCCACAGGTAAAACCCATGAAATCGCCTTTCTCTTGATACCGTAAGAAAATGCTTACGCTTCATTCTCTCAGATCCTTCTTCCACCGCTCTATCCCGCTTGTTTCCCGCCCCCATGCAAGGTGTCATGCGCGCCATGCCTGTCGTGCAGGTGCATAACAAAAAGGAGGCGCAATGACCGCCGCAATCCGTTTCCAGCTCCCATCGCGGGCCGGTTTTTTCGCCGTCCCCGTCCGTGACCTGCAAAGGTCTGACGTCCTTTTTGCTGCCACCCGATCGCTTCGGGGTGGACACATGCAATCCCGGCTACCGACACGCTGATCCAGCGGGGTCTGGCAGCAGGGGGTTACAGGTGTACAATGCGCCGCGTTTTACCTGTGACCTCCTGCGCATCTGCGCAAACCTCAAGGCTATCCGCCTTGTTCACTCCGCCGCGCCACAAGCGTGTCGGGTTCGATTTCGTCACAGATAAAAACAAACAGGTGACGCATGACCGTTGTAAATACGCTGAACTCCTGGTGCCTGCGCTGGGGTTTGATCGACGCTGCTTAACGTCCTTCTGAGTAGCAACGTCAACTGAACATCATCAAACCTTGCGTGAGACCTTTTTCATGAGTGGACAAAACTCGCATTCAGGCGAGCTGAAACGCGGCCTGAAAAATCGCCACATTCAACTGATTGCCCTCGGTGGCGCGATCGGTACCGGTCTGTTCCTCGGCTCGGCCGGGGTGCTGAAATCCGCCGGGCCGTCGATGATCCTCGGCTATGCCATCTGCGGCTTCATAGCCTTCATGATCATGCGCCAGCTGGGCGAGATGATCGTCGAAGATCCGGTGGCCGGCTCCTTCAGCCATTTCGCGCACAAGTACTGGGGCGGCTTTGCCGGCTTCCTGTCGGGCTGGAACTGCTGGATCCTGTACATCCTGGTCGGCATGTCGGAGCTGACGGCGGTCGGCAAATACATCCACTACTGGGCGCCGGACATCCCGACCTGGGCCTCCGCAGCCGCTTTCTTCGTGCTGATCAACGCCATCAACCTGGCTAACGTCAAAGTCTTTGGCGAGGCCGAGTTCTGGTTCGCGATCATCAAGGTCGTGGCGATCGTCGGCATGATTGCCTTGGGCAGCTACCTGTTGGTCAGCGGTAATGGCGGCCCGCAAGCGGCGGTCAGCAACCTGTGGTCCCACGGCGGCTTCTTCCCCAATGGCGTCACCGGCCTGGTGATGGCCATGGCGTTCATCATGTTTTCCTTCGGCGGCCTGGAAATGCTCGGTTTCACCGCAGCCGAAGCCGACAAGCCGAAAACCGTGATCCCCAAGGCGATCAACCAGGTGATCTACCGCATCCTGATTTTCTACATCGGTGCGTTGGTGATCCTGCTGTCGTTGACCCCGTGGGACAGCCTGCTGACCACCTTGAACGCTTCCGGTGATTCCTACAGCGGCAGCCCGTTCGTGCAAGTGTTCTCGATGCTGGGCAGCAACACCGCTGCGCACATTCTCAACTTCGTGGTCCTGACCGCGGCCTTGTCGGTGTACAACAGCGGCACCTACTGCAACAGCCGCATGCTGCTGGGCATGGCCGAGCAGGGCGATGCGCCGAAAGCATTGGCGAAGATCGACAAGCGCGGCGTGCCGGTGCGTTCGATCCTGGCCTCGGCCGCCGTGACCCTGATCGCGGTGCTGCTGAACTACCTGATTCCGCAGAATGCGCTGGAACTGCTGATGTCGCTGGTAGTGGCCACCCTGGTGATCAACTGGGCGATGATCAGCTACTCGCACTTCAAGTTCCGCCAGCACATGAACAAGACCAAACAGACGCCGCTGTTCAAGGCCTTTTGGTATCCGTACGGCAACTACATCTGCCTGGCGTTCGTGTTGTTCATTCTTGGCGTGATGTTGTTGATTCCGGGGATCCAGACGTCGGTGTACGCGATTCCGGTGTGGCTGGTGTTCATGTGGGTCTGCTACGGCATCAAGAACAAGCGCCATGCACAGCGCGCCTTGCAAGCAGCCGTGGAGTAACGCTGCACAGACACAACAAACCCGGCCAAGTGCCGGGTTTGTTTTTTCAGGATTCACACAAAACCCTGTGGGGAGCGAGCCTGTCTGTTGACATCACTGTTGCCTGGCACGCCGCCTTCGCGAGCAGGCTCGCTCCCACAAGGTCCGTATTCCTCCGGCCTATTCGCGGTATCCTGCACGCTCTGAATACGGACGCTTTTCCATGCTGGTGATTTCCAACAACGTGCATCTGCCAGATGCCGAGATCGAGTTGACAGCCATTCGCGCCCAGGGGGCGGGTGGGCAGAACGTCAACAAGGTTTCCAGCGCCGTGCACCTGCGCTTCGACATTCCGGCCTCGTCCTTGCCCGAGTTCTACAAGGAGCGGCTGCTGGCGCTGCGCGACAGCCGCATCACCAGCGAAGGCGTGCTGATCATCAAGGCCCAGCAATACCGGACCCAGGAGCAGAACCGCGCCGACGCCCTGGAGCGTTTGGTCGAGTTGATCCAGAGCGCCACCAAGGTCGAGAAGAAACGCCGGCCGACCAAGCCGACCCTCGGCTCGAAGACTCGTCGGCTTGATTCCAAGAGCAAGCGCGGCAACATCAAGGCCGGGCGCGGCAAGGTGGATTTCTAGCCAACGTCTCGCGCTTGTCGATGCCTTGGGGCTTGCCGATACAGGTAGATGCAGAGCATCAGACTGCTTAGCGCGGCAATGGCGGCGAACAGGAAGATCGAGGCAAAGCCGAATCCCGCCGCAATCGCACCGGCCAGCGGCCCGGTGATCCCCAGCGACAAGTCGATGAACAGCGAATAGGCGCCGACCGCCGCACCACGACTGGAGGCCGGCACCAGGTTGACCGCTTCGACACCCAGTGCCGGGAACACCAGCGAGAAACCAAAACCGCTCAATGCCGCACCCGCCAACGCCCAATGCGCGTCGGGTGCCAGCCACAGCAGCAACAGGCCCAGGGTTTCAACCGACAGGCAGGCAATCGCCACGCGAAAACCACCGAGGCGATTGATCAGGTTGCCGAACAGCAGTCGGGCACCGATGAAGCTCGCACCGAACAGGCTCAGGCACAACACGGCGTTGTCCCAGTGCTGGGTGGCGTAGTACAGGGTGATGAAGGTGGCGATGGTGCCAAAGCCAATCGAGCCCAGGGCGAGGCCGCAACCGTGAGGTAGCACCCGACCGAGCACGTGCATGAACGGCAGGCGTTCACCGGCAACAATGGGCGCGGCGGTTTTCGGCCAGGCCAGTAGCAGGCCAAGCACTGCCAGCAGCACAATGCTCACGCCCATGCTCCACAAGCCCATTTGCTTGACCAGCAACACGCCCAAGGGCGCGCCCACCGCCAATGCGCCGTAACTGGCGATGCCGTTCCATGAGATGACCTTGGCGGTGTTCGCCGCGCCGACTCGGCCGATGCCCCAGCCAATCGAGCCGGAACCCACCAGGCTTTCGGCGCTGCCGAGCACCAGGCGGCCGATCAGCAAACTGATCAGGCTGAGCATCGGCAGGCTTTGGGTCCAGGCCGATAGCAGCATGAACACGCCGCTCAAGCCACAGCCCGCCAGGCCATACATGACCGCCAGTTTGCTGCCCTTGTTATCGATGATTTTCCCGGCGTAGGGGCGGCTGAGCAGGGTGGCCAGGTATTGCACGCTGATCACCAGCCCGGCGATTACGGCGCCAAAGCCCAGGTCGCTATGGACATAGCCTGGCAGTACCGCCAATGGAATGCCGATGTTGAGGTAGCCGATGAAGGTAAACAGGACAATGGAAACGACTTGCAGCGTGACCGCCAGGGGGCGCTGTTGTTCAGGCATGGGTAAAGGTCCACGGGAAAGCAGGATAGATAGGCTGCTTATGATAGCGGCGCGAGCGGCCGTGGGTCGTGGAAAAAGTAAAACTATTTTGTCGGCGGGAGCGATCAGGGCTTGGCAGGCGCTACCAATTGCGTGGTAACCAGGGCGGCCAGGGCATTTTCTTCGCTGCCAAAGCGGGCAAGCAAAGCGGCTTGTTTTTCGGGAGAGAGGCGATTCCAGATCTCGATCATTTTCTCGGCGGTGCCGATCAGGACGCTGGCTTGGGCTTCGGAGAATTCGTCGGTCATGGACGGGGCTCACTGTTCAGGCGGTGTGGAAAGCGCATGTTAGCGCTTTCCACACAGTCTGTACGGCGGGTGTTTCAGTCTTCGCTGTCAGCCTGGCGGCAGTCAGTGGCTTCTTTCGGCTCGTGCTGTTGGGCACTGGCTTGTTGCGTGGTCGTCTGCTCAGGTACGTGCAGGCTTGGGAAGGGGAGATTAGGAATCTCGTGCATGGTCGCGCTCCTCGCTAAGTCTGTTGATAGATCTGGTCGATCCGCGCTTTCAAAAAAGCCTGGGCAGGATACAGGAGTAAAAATGACAAATAGACTTTTATATCTATTTGTTTCGACGAATGGGGTTGTCTATACAAATCTGGAGGGCGACACAAAACAAATGTGGGAGCGGGCTTGCTCGCGAAAGCGGAGAGTCAGTCGACGAAAATGTTGACTGTTACACCGCATTCGCGAGCAAGCCCGCTCCCACAAGGGCTCTACAGCGTGCTTGAGGTTATTTGCAGACCTTGGCAATCGCCTCGGCCAACAGGTCAAGACGCGACGCATCGATCCCCGCCACGTTCGCCCTGCCCGAGCTGACCATGTACACGCTGTGGTTATCCCGCAGGTCTTTCACTTGTTCAGGTGACAACCCGGTGTAGGAAAACATCCCGCGCTGCACGCCAATGTGCGCAAAGCGCTCACGCAAACCGTAAGTCTCCAATGCTTCGAGCAAACCGCTGCGCAGTTGCGCAATGCGCAAGCGCATGGTTTCCACTTCGTCGGCCCAGAGGTTTTTCAGTTCCGGGTCGCCGAGGATGGTCGCCACCACGGCAGCGCCATGATCGGGCGGCGTCGACCACAGGTTGCGGGCGATGTTGGCCAGTTGGCTGCGGATGTCGGTCAGCTTCTCCGCGGATTTCGCGCAGACAATCAGCGCACCGGTGCGGTCCCGGTACAGCCCGAAGTTCTTCGAGCAGGAACTGGTGATCAGGACTTCCGGCAGCTCGGCGACAAACAGTCGAGTCGACCACGCGTCCTGTTCCAGGCCATCGCCGAAGCCCTGGTAGGCGAAATCGATCAGCGGCAGCAACTCGCGCCGACGCACCACCTCCAGCACCCGGCGCCAGTCATCATGGGACAGATCGAAGCCGGTCGGGTTGTGGCAGCAGGCGTGCAGCAGCACCACGTCGCCCTTGGGGGCTTCATTGAGCACGGCAAGCATCGCATCGACGTCGAGACGGTTGTCGCTGCCCACGTACGGGTAATGGCTGACCTTGACCTTGGCCGCGGCGAAAATGGTTTCGTGGATCGGCCAGGTCGGATTGCTCAGCCAGACCCCACGGCCTGGCAGGCACTGGGCGATGAAGTCCGCGCTCAAGCGCAACGCCCCGGTGCCGCCCGGAGTCTGGGTGGCGCCGGCGCGCTGTTCGGCGATCAACTTCGAGTCGGCGCCGAGCACCAACTCGTTGATGACTTTGCCAAAAGCCGCGTCGCCATGACCGCCGATGTAGGTCTTGGTGGTCTGGCGATCCACCAGTCGCGCCTCAGCGAGTTTCACGGCCTGGGGAATCGAGGTCAGGCCCTGGGCGTCTTTATAGACACCCACGCCAAGATCGAATTTGCGCGGGTTGGGGTCCTGCGCATAGGCCTCCATCAGGCCGAGGATCGGGTCGCCGGGCACCCGGCCGATGGCGTCGAAATGCATTATTTTCGGCCCTCGGCGTCCTTGGCCACAACGTCTGTGCGCGCTGCCATGATGAAGTCGTTGCGGTGCAGGCCCTTGATCGAGTGGCTCCACCAGGTCACGGTGACTTTGCCCCACTCGGTCAGCAGGCCAGGGTGATGGCCTTCGGCCTCGGAGATTTCGCCGACGGCGTTGGTGAACGCCAGGGCGTGCTTGAAGTTCTTGAACAGGAAAACCTTTTCCAGCTGCATGATGCCGTCGCGAACTTCGATGTTCCAGTCGGGGATCTGCTTGATCAGGATCGGCAGTTCTTCGTCGCTGACTTGTGGGGCGTCGGCGCGGCAGGCTTCGCAGTGGGCTTGGGTTAATGCGGTCATGATGGGTTCCTGAAATCGTATTATTGGAATTCGGCCGTCAATGTCACCACGCTAAAGCAAAGCGTCGGTTCCGGACAGGCTCACTTGATGCTAAAAGCTGCGGATCACGCGGCTTTTGGTTTTGGCGGAAATTTTGGCGCGTGCAGACCCATCTGCATCGCTTGCTTGACCATGCCCATGATGTCTTCGTGGGCCAGGTCGAACAGGCGCTTGAGGTTCGGCAGCACAAAATACAGCGGTTGCAGGATGTCGATACGGTAAGGCGTGCGCATGCACTCCAGCGGATCGAATGCCTGGTGCTCAGGCTCATCCGACAGGCAATACACGGTTTCCTTGGGCGAAGAAAGGATGCCGCCACCGTAGATGCGCTGGCCTTGCGGGGTGTCGAGCAGACCGAATTCGATGGTCATCCAGTACAGGCGCGCCAGGTACACGCGTTCTTCCTTGGAAGCCTGCAGGCCAAGTTTGCCGTAGGTGTGGGTGAATTCAGCGAACCAGGGGTTGGTCAGCAAAGGGCAGTGGCCGAAAATCTCGTGGAAAATGTCCGGCTCTTGCAGGTAATCCAGCTCTTCGCGGGTTCGAATGAAGGTAGCCACTGGAAATTGCTTGCTGGCAAGCAATTCAAAAAAGGTCTGGAAGGGAATCAGCGCCGGAACGCGGGCGACTTGCCAGCCGGTGGTTTCACCGAGGACCTTGTTGATCTCGCCCAGTTGCGGAATGCGGTCGTGGGGCAGACCGAGTTTTTCGATGCCGTCCAGGTATTCCTGGCACGCACGCCCTTCGATCACTTTCAGTTGGCGAGTGATCAGCGTGTTCCACACCGCGTGTTCTTCAGCGGTGTAGTCGATAAAACCTTGCGCATCGGGCTCACGAGCCACGTATTGCGTCTGCTTCATGCTGCTCTCCTGCTAGGGGATTCGTTCTTGTTATGTACTGCTTTGGACCTAGGAATACCCCAACAATTGCATCGATGCAGCCGGTGGAACGCGTCCTGTGCGGGAAATACGCGGTCAATTCGTAAAGTTTTCGTTACGTATTGGGCGTCATCGCGCAGATGTTGAGATTGGCGGGTAGGAAAAGCCCTTCACCTGTCACATAATCTTGACGACAAAGTGAGCGTTCCTGCAGAAAAAATCCTGCCAGGGGCCTCTTCATCACTGTCCAGGCCTCTATATGCGTATCAAAGTCCACTGCCAGAACCGCATCGGCATCCTGCGCGACATTCTCAACCTGTTGGTCGAGTACGGCATCAACGTCGCTCGGGGCGAAGTGGGGGGCGAGCATGGCAATGCCATTTACCTGCACTGTCCGAACCTCATCAATATTCAGTTCCAGGCGCTGCGTCCGAAATTCGAAGCGATTGCCGGGGTGTTCGGCGTCAAGCGGGTAGGGCTGATGCCCAGTGAGCGTCGGCACATGGAGCTCAATGCGTTGCTCGGCGCGCTGGAGTTTCCGGTGCTGTCGATCGATATGGGCGGCTCAATCGTCGCGGCCAATCGCGCGGCGGCGCAGTTGCTGGGTGTGCGGGTGGATGAAGTGCCGGGGATTCCCTTGTCGCGTTATGCCGAGGATTTCGATTTGCCGGAGCTGGTGCGCGCCAACAAATCGCGGATCAACGGGCTGCGGGTCAAGGTCAAGGGCGATGTGTTCCTGGCCGACATCGCGCCCCTGCAATCGGAGCATGACGACAGCGAAGCCATGGCCGGGGCGGTGTTGACCCTGCACCGTGCCGACCGGGTGGGCGAGCGCATCTATAACGTGCGCAAGCAGGAGTTGCGCGGCTTCGACAGCATCTTTCAAAGCTCGAAGGTGATGGCGGCAGTGGTGCGCGAAGCCCGGCGCATGGCACCACTCGATGCACCGCTATTGATAGAAGGCGAAACCGGTACCGGTAAAGAGTTGCTGGCGCGCGCCTGCCATCTGGCCAGCCCGCGCGGGCAATCGCCGCTGATGGCGCTCAACTGCGCCGGCCTGCCGGAATCCATGGCCGAGACCGAGTTGTTCGGCTATGGCCCTGGTGCCTTCGAGGGAGCTCGGGCCGAGGGTAAGCTGGGGCTGTTGGAATTGACGGCGGGCGGTACGCTGTTTCTCGATGGTGTTGGGGAAATGAGCCCGCGGCTGCAGGTGAAACTGCTGCGTTTCCTGCAGGATGGCTGCTTCCGTCGCGTCGGCAGCGATGAGGAAGTTTACCTCGATGTGCGGGTGATCTGTGCGACCCAGGTCGACCTGTCCGAACTCTGTGCCCGGGGGGAGTTTCGCCAGGACCTGTATCACCGTTTGAACGTGCTGTCGTTGCACATCCCGCCGCTGCGCGAATGCCTCGACGGCCTGACGCCGCTGGTGGAGCACTTTCTCGATCAGGCCAGCCGGCAGATCGGTTGCCCGCTGCCCAAGTTGGCACCCGCGGCCATGGACCGGCTCAGCCATTACCATTGGCCGGGTAACGTACGGCAGTTGGAAAACGTGCTGTTCCAGGCGGTCTCCCTGTGCGATGGCGGGACGGTCAAGGCCGAGCATATTCGTCTGCCGGATTATGGCGTGCGTCAGCCTCTTGGCGACTTTTCGCTGGAGGGTGGGCTGGACGAGATTGTCGGGCGCTTTGAGAAAGCGGTGCTGGAGCGTTTGTATTCCGAGCATCCGAGCAGTCGGCAATTGGGTAAAAGGCTGGGGGTTTCGCATACCACCATTGCCAACAAGTTGCGTGACTATGAGGTGGGCAAGACAGAGTCTTAGCTGATTTTTGCGGTGATAGTGCAGGCCTCTTCGCGAGCAGGCTCGCTCCCACAGGGGATCTTCAGTGCGCCGCAGATCCAATGTGGGAGCGAGCCTGCTCGCGAAGGCGGCGGTGGCCATCGCCCAAGGCCAAGCCTTGCCACCCACCGGCACGACACCGCCGGTTTTTCGTCTCTGACACAATCCCCGATTTCCCTCTAAATACCCTCAAGTCCTTTATTTGCCGGGCTTCGCGCCACCAAAAACAACTTGGTCTGCAAATTGCTTATGCCACGTCAGTACAGCATCGGGCGGCAAACGTCCGGCAGGCAGAGGAAAGCGTGTGGACAAGTACCTTTATGTGGCAATGACCGGTGCCAGCCAGAATGCACTGGCGCAAAAGGCTCATGCCAACAACCTGGCGAACATCTCTACCAGCGGCTTCCAGAAAGACCTGGAGCAGGCCCGCTCGATGCCGGTGTTCGGCGACAGCTTTCCGGCGCGTGCGTTTGCCTTGTCCGAGCGCCCGGCCACCGACTTTACCCCTGGCTCGCTGGTACAGACCGGGCGCGACCTGGATGTCGCCGTGCAGGGCAGTGGCTGGCTGGCGGTGCAGAACCCCGATGGCGGCGAAAGCTACGTGCGTACCGGCAGCCTGGTGGTGGACGCCTTGGGCGTACTGCGCGCTGGCAACGGCATGCCGGTGATCGGCAATGGCGGGCCGATTGCCGTGCCGCCTGAGCAGCAGATCGAAGTCGGCGAGGACGGCACCATCAGCATCCGGGCGATGGGCGAAGGCCCGCGCGTCATGGCCGAAGTCGATCGCATCAAGCTGGTCAACCCGGACATCAAGAACATGACCAAGGGCCTGGACGGTTCGATCCACACCAAGGACGGTGCACCTGCGCAAGCCGATGCCGGGGTCAAGCTGGTGTCCGGTTTCCTCGAGTCGAGCAACGTCAATGCCGTGGACGAGATGACCCAGGTGCTGGCCCTGTCGAAGCAGTTCGAGCTGCACATCAAGATGATGAACACCGCCAAAGAAGACGACCAGGCCATGGCTCGGGTCTTGCAGATCAGCTAATTACCAGAACGTCGCGCCGTAAAACAGGCGCACGAGGAGAATCGAATGCTTCCGGCTCTATGGGTTGCCAAAACCGGCCTGTCCGCCCAGGACACCAACCTGACCACCATTTCCAACAACCTGGCCAACGTGTCGACCACGGGTTTCAAGCGTGACCGCGCCGAGTTCCAGGACTTGCTGTACCAGATCAAGCGTCAGCCAGGCGCCCAGTCGACCCAGGACAGCGAACTGCCGTCCGGCCTGCAACTGGGTACCGGTGTGCGCATTGTCGGCACCCAGAAAAACTTCAACGCCGGCAGCCTGCAAACCACCGAGCAACCCCTGGACATGGCCATCGACGGTCGCGGCTTCTTCCAGATCCTGCAGCCGGACGGCACCACGTCCTACACCCGTGACGGTACGTTCCACCTGGACTCCAACGGCCAGATCGTCAACGCCAGCGGCTTTGCCCTGGAGCCGGCGATCGTCATTCCGAACGACGCCCAGACCTTCACCGTGGGCAAGGACGGCACCGTGTCCATCACCGTCGCCGGCAACCCGGCTTCCCAGGTGATCGGCAACCTGCAGACCGCTGACTTCATCAACCCGGCCGGCTTGCAGGCGGTGGGCAACAACCTGTTCCTGGAAACCGCCGCCAGTGGCGCGCCGCAAGTTGGCACCCCGGGCCTCGCCGGTTTCGGCACCACGCTGCAGAACACCCTGGAAACTTCCAACGTCAGCACCGTTGAAGAGATGGTCAACATGATCACCACCCAACGCGCCTACGAGATGAACTCCAAGGTGATCTCCACCGCCGACCAGATGCTCTCGTTCGTAACGCAGAATCTGTAATCAAGTCTATGAGGCGGCCGTGCGGCCGCCTGCAGCACCGTGAGGTAGGGTCATGAAACGCTTCGTCTCTGTTCTGGCATTGAGTGGGATTACCGCGCTCGCAGGCTGCGTGCCCGTGTCGCCCAAGCCCAATGACCCTTACTACGCCCCGGTGTTGCCGCGCACGCCGTTGCCGGCTGCCGCCAACAACGGTTCGATCTACCAGGCCGGTTTCGAGCAGAACCTGTACAGCGACCGCAAGGCATTCCGGGTCGGTGACATCATCACCATCACCCTGAACGAGAAGACCCAGGCGAGTAAAAACGCCAACTCGCAAATTGGCAAGAACAGCAAGACCGGCATCGGCCTGACCTCGCTGTTCGGTAGCAGCGCAACCACCAACAACCCGTTTGGCGATGGCGACCTGAGCCTGAGCGCCAGCTATGAAGGTGACCGCGCGACCAAGGGCGACAGCAAGGCCGGGCAGGGCAACAGCCTGACCGGTTCGATCACCGTGACGGTGGCGGATGTCTTGCCCAACGGCATCATCGCCGTGCGCGGCGAGAAGTGGCTGACCCTCAACACCGGTGACGAACTGGTACGGATTGCCGGCCTGGTGCGCGCCGATGACATTGCCACCGACAACACCGTGTCGTCGACCCGCGTCGCCGATGCACGCATCACCTACTCGGGCACCGGTTCCTTTGCCGATGCGAGTCAGCCAGGCTGGTTCGACCGTTTCTTCCTCAGCCCGCTGTTCCCTTTCTAGGTGGTCACCTTGCATTTCAAAAGTCTCATGGTGGCCGCATTGTTGATGTCTGCGGCCTTCAACGCTCAAGCCGAGCGCCTGAAGGACATCGCCAGTATTTCCGGCGTGCGCTCCAACCAATTGATCGGTTACGGCCTGGTGGTCGGCCTTAACGGCACTGGCGACCAGACGACGCAAACCCCGTTCACCTTGCAGACCTTCAACAACATGCTCTCGCAGTTCGGCATCAAAGTGCCGCCGGGCTCGGGCAACGTGCAGTTGAAGAACGTCGCGGCAGTCTCGATCAGTGCCGACTTGCCGGCCTTCGCCAAGCCAGGTCAGCAGATCGACATCACCGTGGCCTCCATCGGTAACTCCAAGAGCCTGCGCGGCGGCACCTTGCTGCTGACGCCGCTCAAGGGCATCGACGGCAACGTCTATGCGGTGGCCCAGGGCAATCTGGTGGTCGGCGGTTTCGATGCCGAAGGTCGCGACGGCTCGAAGATCACGGTCAACGTGCCGTCGGCCGGTCGCATCCCCGGCGGCGCGTCGGTCGAGCGCGCCGTGCCGAGCGGTTTCAACCAGGGCAACAGCCTGACCCTGAACCTCAACCGTTCCGACTTCACCACGGCCAAGCGCATCGTCGACAAGATCAACGACATGCTCGGCCCTGGCGTGGCCCAGGCCATCGACGGCGGATCGGTGCGCGTCACCGCGCCGCTGGACCCAAGCCAACGTGTCGACTATCTGTCGATCCTGGAAAACCTCGAGATCGATCCGGGGCAGGCGGTGGCCAAGGTCATCATCAACTCGCGCACCGGCACCATCGTGATTGGCCAGAACGTCAAGGTTTCCCCGGCCGCCGTTACCCACGGCAGCCTGACCGTGACCATTACCGAAGACCCTATCGTCAGCCAGCCAGGTCCGCTGTCCAATGGCCAGACGGCCGTCGTGCCGCGCTCGCGGGTCAACGCCGAGCAGGAAGCCAAGCCGATGTTCAAGTTCGGCCCGGGCACCACCCTCGACGAAATCGTGCGTGCGGTGAACCAGGTCGGCGCGGCACCGGGCGACCTGATGGCGATTCTTGAAGCACTGAAACAGGCTGGCGCCTTGCAAGCCGACCTGATCGTGATCTGAGGACGGCGACCATGGACATGAACAAGAGCGGTCGGGTCAGCAGCAGCGATTCCGGTGCTTTTTCCGACCTGAA
Organism: Pseudomonas sp. PSB11; assembly: GCF_014596605.1. Classification (NCBI taxonomy): domain Bacteria; kingdom Pseudomonadati; phylum Pseudomonadota; class Gammaproteobacteria; order Pseudomonadales; family Pseudomonadaceae; genus Pseudomonas; species Pseudomonas sp. PSB11. Next base: position 35,155 of record NZ_NOIO01000030.1, on the reverse strand, counting down.
CCGGCTGAACCAGCTCAAGGTCGGCGACAAGAACAGCGACGCCAACATGCGCAAGGTGGCGCAGGAGTTCGAGTCGCTGTTCCTTGGCGAGATGCTCAAGTCGATGCGCTCGGCCACCGAATCTTTGGGCAAGGACAACCCGATGAACACCGCCGAAGCCAAGCAGTACCAGGAAATGTACGACCAGCAACTGGCGGTTTCGATGTCCCGCGAGGGCGGCGGTATCGGCCTGGCGGATGTGCTGATGCGCCAGATGTCAAAGAACAAGCCGCTGGCGCCGGGTCAAGCGGCAACGCTGTCCGCCGCCAAGCAGGAGGCTGCAAAAGCCGCTGCGCAAACCCCGGTGGCCGCCGGCACAACGGCGCTCCATGGGCCGCTGTCGCGGGTCAATGGCGAACGTCCATTGTGGGCTTCACGTTCGGTCAGCGCACCGAGCGGCGAGGGCGCGCACCGCAATGACATGGCACTGATCAATCAGCGCCGGCTGGCGCTGCCGCCGAAACTGGCCGATCGCTTGCTCGCGGGCCTGGTGCCTTCCGCCACGCCAACCAATGCTGGGGTGGTCAACAAGGCGCCATTGCCCGAGCGCGTCGCAAGCAGCGGTTCCGGCCCCTTGTACAACGGCGACTGGCTGGCCAATGCCCAGGCAGCACAGAGCGGGTCCCTGCAGATTCACGGGCGCGCCATCGCGCAAATCCCCTTGGCGCCAGCGAAAAAAGCCTTCAGCAGCGCCGACGAATTTGTCAACACCATGCTGCCGATGGCCAAGGAAGCGGCCGACCGCATTGGCGTCGATCCGCGTTACCTGGTAGCCCAGGCCGCCCTGGAAACCGGTTGGGGCAAATCGGTCATGCGGGCCCAGGATGGCAGCAGCAGCCACAACCTGTTCGGCATCAAGGCCGGCAGCAGTTGGAAGGGTGATTCGGCACGGGCGATCACCAGCGAATTCAGGAACGGCGAGATGGTCAAGGAGACGGCCGAGTTCCGTTCCTACGACTCCTACAAGGACAGCTTCCATGACCTTGTCACGCTGCTGCAAACCAATAATCGCTATCAAGATGTCGTGAAGTCGGCCGATAACCCGGAACAGTTTGTGCGCGAGCTGCAAAGGGCCGGTTACGCAACCGACCCGGCTTACGCCAGCAAGATTTCGCAGATAGCCAGGCAGATGACGAGTTATCAGAACTACGCTGCGGCGGGCGTTTCCACAACGCCTTTATAGACATAAGGGTCTGAACCATGAGTTTGCTCAACATCGGGATGTCGGGGCTCAATGCCAGCCAGGTTTCACTGGCGACCGTCGGCAACAACATTGCCAATGCCAACACGGCCGGCTATTCACGTCAGCAGACCTCTCAGGTGAGCAACGCCTCGAACCTGTATGGCGGCGTGTTCATCGGCAACGGGACAACCCTGGCCGATGTGCGTCGGGTCTATAACGCCTACCTCGATAACCAGTTGCAAACCTCCACATCGCTGAGCAGTGACGCCAACGCCTATCTCGAACAGGTGAGCCCGCTCGACAAGCTCTTCTCCGACAAGACCACGGGGATCAGTGCGGTGTTAAGCAGCTTCTTCTCATCGGTCCAGACCTCCGCCGGTACGCCGAGCGACACGGCCGCCCGGCAACTGCTGCTGACCAATGCGCAAACCCTGAGTAATCGCTTCAATGCCCTGGCGTCACAGATGGCGCAACAGAACGAGGGTATCAACAGTCAGTTGACGACCTTGACCGGTCAGGTCAACCAGTTGACGGCGTCGATCGCTTCGTTGAACCAACAGATTTCCCAGGCCAACAGTTCTTCCGGCAGTGGCCCGAGCAACTTGCTCGATGCGCGCAATGAAGCGGTGCGTTCGCTCAACGAATTGGTGGGTGTCACGGTCCAGGAGCAGAACGGCAGTTACAACGTTTCCCTGGGGAACGGCCAGCCCCTGGTGCTGGGCAACACATCCAACACCCTTTCGACCGCCCGCTCCGGCATCGACAAAAGCCAGCTGAATATCCAGCTCAACTCGCCGTCTAAAACCAGTGACGTCACCTCCGTCATCAGTGGCGGCAAAATTGGCGGCCTGCTGCGTTATCGCGAAGACGTGCTGGTGCCGGCGCAGAACGATCTGGGCCGCACCGCCTTGGTGATGGCGGACAAAATCAATAGCCAATTGGGCCAAGGGCTCGACGCCAATGGCGAGTTTGGCGCTTCGCTGTTTTCCAACATCAACAGCGCTTCCGCCATCAGTCAGCGCAGCCTGGGGTCGTCGAACAACAGTGCCGGCTCGGGTAATCTGGATGTCACGATCACCCAATCCAGTGCGCTGACCACTTTCGATTATTCGGTCACCTTTACCGCGGCCGACAAGTACACGGTCAAGCGTTCCGACGGCAAGGACATGGGTTCTTTCGACCTGTCGCCGGCAACAGAAATCGATGGCTTCAAGCTGGATCTGAACGGCGGCGCGCTCAGCGCGGGTGATTCGTTCAAGGTAACACCAACTCGCAACGCTGCGAGTTCCATCAAGACCCAGATGACCGACTCGAACAAACTCGCGTTTGCCGGCCCGCTGGTTGCCAACGGCAGCACGAGCAATGGCGGCACCGGCGCATTGACCCCGCCGGTGTTGTCCATGCCGTTGGATATCTATGGCGGTGCCGATCTGGCCGTGCTGCAGGCAGGGATCAAGGACTCGATGCCGGTGACCCTGGCGTTTAAGGATGCGGCCGGCGGCAGCCAGGCCTATGAAGTGTTCAACTCGAAAGGGCAGAGCATCGGCACGGGCACCATCGTCCCCGGCCAAAGCAATGACCTGACCATCAATGTGCCGATGCTCGATGCCTCAGGCGCTCCTATCCCTGGCCAATCGTTTTCGTTCAACACCACGGTCAGTGGCTCGCCGTCGAAGAATGACAAGTACGAAATCGCGTTCAACGCGGACGGCAAGAAAGACAACCGCAATGCCAACGAGTTGTTGGCTCTGCAAACCAAGGCAACGGTGGGCGTGACGGGCGGCAACGCCGGGATGAGCATGACCACCGCCTACAGCCGTCTGGTCGAACAGGTGGGCGCCAAGGCCAGCCAGGCCCTGGGTGACAGCACCGCCAGTGGCGCGATTCTGTCGCGGGCCAAATCCGAAGTCGCGTCGGTGTCCCAGGTCAACCTGGACGACGAAGCCGCTGACCTGGTCAAGTTCCAGCAGTATTACACCGCGTCGTCGCAGATCATCAAGGTCGCACAAGAAACGTTCAGCACGCTGATCAACAGTATTTAAGGGAGTCTTCGACGATGCGAATTTCTACAGCCCAGTACTTTGAGACGAGTGCGGCCAAGTACCAGAACAACTTCTCCTCGATTGTGAAGACTCAGGAGCAGATCACTTCGGGCGTGCGTATTCAGAGTGCCGGTGATGATCCCGTGGGTGCTGCGCAGTTGCTGATGTTGCAACAGCAGAAAGACTTGCTGGGGCAGTACAGCACCAACATGGGCAGTATCAAGAGTTCACTGACCAACCAGGAAAGCGTGTTGGACAGCGTCAACACTGCATTGCAGCGTGCTCGTGAGTTGGCGCTTCAGGCGGGTAATGGTGGTATCAATGATGCTGATCGAAAATCCATCGCCAGCGAGATAGGCGAGATTGAACAGCAAGTACTGGGTTTGCTTAACAGCAAGGACTCGTCGGGCAACTACATGTTTGCTGGCTCGAAAACTTCGATACCGCCCTATGTGCGCAACAACGACGGCACCTACTCCTATCAGGGTGACGACACGCAGTTGAGCCTGCAGGTGTCGGATACCTTGTCCGTGGCCACCAACGATACCGGCAAAAGCGTTCTTGAAACCGCGATGAACTCGGGGCGTACCCAGGCAGTCCTCGATCCATCGAAGCCCAATGACGGTACCGTTTCCGTGTCTGCTGGCCTGGTGCAGTCGAATGCAGCCTACACCCAGAAGTTTTCCGCGGGAGAGCCCTACGAGCTAAAATTTGTAGACAGCACTCATTACACCATCGCGGACAAGGACGGTAACGATATTACGAGCGAGGTGTCTGGAAATGGCACGTTCGACTCGAGCAAAGAGGGTGGCGCGACCATCAGCCTGCGAGGAGTAGAGTTCGACATCTCGTTGCGCCTCAAGGCGCCAGTGGATCCCGCGACCACGCTGCCAATGCCCCCCGATCAAGAGGTCAAGGATCACATCTTTTCGCTGGGCACCAAGCCTGACAGCTTCAATGCATCACGGACCCCGAGCAACGGCTCGACGGCCCAGATCACCGGGTCCGGAGTTACTAACCAGGCAGACTACGTCAACGGCTTTCCAAATAGCGGCGTGGTTATCAAATTCACCGATGCCAGCAATTATCAGGTCTATGCCCAGCCAATGGGCGCAGACAGCAAGGCGATCGGTGGGGGCGCAATGGCCGGTGGCTCGATCACGTTCGCGGGCGTGAAGCTTGATTTTACCGGCGCCCCGCAAGCGGACGATCAGTTCGTGGTGGGGGCCAGCAGCCACCAAACGCAAAGTGCCCTGGACACGTTGAGCCAGTTACGCCAGGCGTTGGAAACGCCCGCCGATGGCAATGTTCTGGCACAGATCAAACTAAAGGACTCGGTGAATGCGGCGATCAGTAACCTTTCCAATGCCAGTGAGCAGGTCGATATCGTTCGCGGCACGATAGGTGCGCGTTTGAACGCCATTGATATCCAGAGCGCCGAAAACGTCAGCATGGGCCTGGCCAACACCAGTACCCAGTCGGCTATTGGTGATACTGATGTCTCAACGGCGTCTATCGACCTGGCGTTTCAGCAATCGCTGTTGCAGGCCTCGCAACTGGCCTTTGTGAAAATTGCCCAGCTGAGCTTGTTCAACAAGCTTTGATTCCTTCTCGATTGCCGGCATCAAAGATGCCGGCAATGTCTCGTGGGTGCGTCCTCGCGCCTGTTTTGCTCAACTATCGCTGGTTTTTTCTTCTCCCGTTGGGCGGTTAAGCGCTTGTTTGTGGCTGGATGTTTTGCGCAAGGCACGCATAATGCGTGACCTGTGAGTCAGATAGGGCATCTTCACTGTATTGTGTCAAAAAGGATGGGCAGGGGTTTGACCCTTGTCGGGCGTGTTTTCAGGGTTTCTGGAGCGTCTGTGCCGTATTTTTTTCGCTCGGTGAAATCCAGTATTGTCGTACCTCTCGGTCATGCGAGCGGTGATCTCCAGCTATTTAGTATTGGGAAGCCACAATGATTGGCATAAAAAGCATTGCCAGCTACGTGCCAGCGAGTGGGCTGGATAACTATGCTCAGGGCGCAAAGTTCGAGAAGGATGAAGAGTTCATCCTCGGGAAAATCGGTTCGGCGTTCCTGCCGCGCAAGGACGCTGAACAGGAAACCTCCGACCTGTGTGTCGAAGCGGCCAATGCGTTGTTCGCCAACAACCCTCAGCTCGACCGTCAATCCATCGACGTGCTGATTGTCGTCACCCAGAATGGTGATGAAGAGGGCCTGCCGCACACTTCGGCGATCGTCCAGGACAAGCTCGGCCTGTCGACCAACGTTGCCGCTTTCGACATCTCCCTGGGTTGCTCCGGTTACGTCTACGGTATCTACGCAATCAAGGGCTTCATGGAAGCTGCCGGGCTGAAGAACGGCCTGCTGATCACCGCAGACCCGTATTCGAAGATCGTCGACCCGCAAGACCGCAACACCACCATGCTGTTCGGCGATGCCGCCACCGCCACCTGGATGGGCGAAGACGCCATCTGGCAGTTGGGCAAGGCCAAGTTCGGTACCGACGGCTCCGGTGCTCCGCACCTGAAGGTTACCGACGGCGTGTTCTTCATGAACGGACGGCAGGTATTCAACTTCGCCCTGCTTAAAGTGCCGGCGCATCTGCACGAACTGCTCAATCAGTCCGGTCTCACGTCCCAGGATATCGATGCCTTCTGCATTCACCAAGGCAGTGCGGCCATTGTCGATGCCGTGGCGCGCCGCTTTGAAAGCGAGCCGGAGAAGTTCATCAAGGACATGGTCGAGACTGGCAACACCGTGTCTTCGAGCATCCCGCTGTTGCTGGAAAAGCACATGTTCGATTCCAGCTGGAAGCGCGTGGCGATCAGTGGTTTTGGTGTGGGCCTGTCCTGGGGCTCGGCGCTGATCCATCGCACCTGACGCGTCATTTAAATAACGCCAAAAAAAACGCCCATGGCCGCGAGGTCATGGGCGTTTTTGCATTCTGGGTCGGCATTTAACGCTTTGAAATGCAAGGGGTGGCACGGTGCTAGTAAAAAAAATCAAAAAAGCCCTCAAGCAACCTGCTTTCACGACGATAACTATTACGAAGGTTCTCTAGGCCACACCCGGCGGTTGCCAGGGCCGGAAGCCGCAGCACCCAACCAACGAGGAATTCGTCATGGCTTTATCTGTTAATACCAACATCACCTCCCTGGGCGTTCAGAAAAACCTGAACAAGGCTTCCGATGCCCTGAGCACCTCGATGAGCCGTCTGTCTTCCGGCCTGAAAATCAACAGTGCTAAAGACGACGCTGCCGGCCTGCAGATCTCCAACCGTCTGACTAGCCAGATCAACGGTCTGAACGTCGCGGTAAAAAACGCTAACGACGGTATCTCCATCGCTCAAACCGCTGAAGGCGCCATGCAGGCCTCCACCAACATCCTGCAGCGTATGCGCGAACTGGCCCTGCAATCGGCCAACGGCTCGAACAGCGATGGTGACCGTGATTCCCTGCAGCAAGAGTTCAGCGCGTTGTCGGGTGAACTGACCCGGATTTCCAGCACCACAACTTTCGGTGGTCGTAACCTGTTGGACGGTTCGTTCTCCAGCACTAGCTTCCAAGTCGGTGCCAACTCCAACGAAAGCATCTCTTTCGGCATGCGGAGCGTTAGTGCCAGCGACTTGAAGGGCACCTATAGCGAGGCCTCCGTCGATGGTGCAACAACCAAGCTAAGCGCGGTTGTCACTGGCAAAGCTGACATCATCAGCTCAAGTGCAAGCGTACAGAGTGCGACTTTCAGCACGGTGGATAATACTCTCACCGCGGCACAGGCAGGTGTTCTGGATATTGGTGGTACAGCGGTGACTTTGGCTGCGGGCGATACGCTCGATTCCATTGTCAGCAAGATCAATACTGCGGCTCCTACTAACGTTACTGCTGCTAATGTCGATGGCAAGTTACAGCTTACTTCGACTGATGCTGCTACTGTAACCGTTGCAGATACTTCCGGTACAGCCGGTGCTGCGCTTGGAGTTAATGGGACTATTGCGATTGGCGGCACTGTTACTGGTTCTCAATTCGCTTCACAAACACAGTTTGGCACTAGTGGTGACCTGATTATTGGCTCCACCTCGATTCGACTCAATGCTACTGACTCTATTTCCAGTGCCATTGACAAAATCAACGCAGAATCAGGGGCTACAGGTGTTACCGCCAAGCTTGAAAAAAATCCTAACGGTCTGACCAGCACGATTAGTCTGACTTCAAAAACTGATTTCACTATCGGTCAATCCACTACCGCAGCCATCGCTACTAAATTTGGTGTTACGCCAGCCAGCGATAATGTAGTAGCAACGACCTCGGGCCTGACCGCAGCTGCATCTATTAAGGTTAATGGTGAAGATGTCGTGCTTGCTGCGGGCGATACGCTTTCCCAAATTGTTACCAAAATTAATACCGGCTCGGGTGCCAATACAGCCACTACTGCTCTCACAGGCGTAACGGCCAGTGCAAGCGCCGACGGTCGCCTGATTCTGACCTCTGCAGATGGCAAGGATGTGAAGCTGGAAAACACCACTGCTGGTGCGCTCGAAAGTCTGGGGCTTGCTTCCGGTAACACTAAGGCCAAGTTGACTGAAGCAACCTCGCTCACTATCAACAATGTGGAAATCAAATTCAACAAGGGCGATGACATGGCCAAAGTTGCCGATGCCATCAACAGTTCGAGCAGTGGCGTGACCGCTAGCGTCTTGAAAGATGGCACCCTTGCACTGGCTGGCAACAAGGACATCACCATCGCCGATGGTAGCAACGGTACCGGTCTGGCTGCACTTGGTCTGACTGCAACCACTACTAAAGCGGTAACAATGGATACTTCCGTTAACGACCTGAACCTTTTGGATGCTGCCAGCGCCCAGCAGGCGATTCAGGCTCTGGACGGCGCTATTCAGCAAATTGACAGCCAGCGCTCCGCGTTGGGTGCGATTCAGAACCGTTTCGACAGCACCGTTTCCAACCTGCAAAGCATCGCGGAAAACTCCACCGCTGCACGTAGCCGCGTACAGGATGCCGACTTCGCTGCTGAAACCGCAGAGTTGACCAAACAACAAACCCTGCAACAAGCCTCCACTGCGATTCTGTCTCAGGCTAACCAACTACCTTCCGCTGTACTGAAGTTGCTTCAGTAATTTCGGCGGTTGGTAAATGACGGAAGGGCGCGGCGACGTGCCCTTCCGTTTTTTCAGATTGTGAGAGGTGCTGGACATGGATATGAGTGTCAAGTTGAACCTGTCTTACCCTGCAATTGCCACGCAAGATAACCAGCCCAACAAGCCGCTAGAGGTATCAGTCGCCCAGACTTCGACCGAGTTCGAAGAGCCTCGGCGGGAAGAGTTGGAGCAAGCAGTCAAGAATATTCAAGAGTTTGTGCAAGCCGTGAAGCGTCAGTTGGAGTTTTCCATTGACGACAGCACCGGCAAGGTCGTGGTCAAGGTCATTGCCACCCAGAGTGGTGAGGTGGTCAGGCAAATTCCTTCGGAGGCTGCCTTGAAACTTGCCCATAGTTTAACCAATGCCAGTAGTCTGCTTTTTGATGAGCAGGCCTGACTTGGCACGAGAATTGTTGCTGTTTGCTTTCAAGCGATGCTTTGTCAATAAAGCGACAGCCACCGAATAAGGAGCGTGATGATGGCGGGTTCAACTGTCAGTGGTATCGGGTCGGGAGTCGATACGCAAGCGATCGTCAAGGCGTTGGTCAGTGCCGAGAAGGCCCCGAAACAAACGCAGATCAATAATCAAACGACCACTGCGACTACGACATTGTCTGCCATCGGCACCATCAAAGGAGCTCTGGATACGTACCGGGCCGCTATCAGCAAGCTTAATACAGCAACCAGCTTCAACGGCTTGGCGGGTACCTCGTCCGATACCGCGATAGCCAAGGTCACCGTCTCTGATGGCGCTTCCAGTGGTAGCTATGCGTTGGAAGTGACGCAATTGGCGACGGCTTCCAAAATATCGACCACCGTTTACGCCGAAGGCGCGTCGTCAGTGATCAACGATACAGGTGCCACAGCTACTTTAACCATCGGGCAGCCAGGCAGTAGCTATAACGTAAGCATCGCTTCGGGTGCGACCCTTCAGCAGGCACGGGATACGATCAACAGCCAGCTGCAGTCGAAGGGGGTCAGTGCCAACATTCTGACTGATGCCAGTGGTTCGCGGTTGGTTTTTAGTTCGACCAAAACAGGTGCCGGAACTGAGTTGACGCTTTCAGGTAATTCGGCTCTCGCTACTGGCTACACCACCGTTGCCACGCCGCAAAATGCCAAGTACACCATCGATTCGATCGTGATGGAGTCGGCGTCCAATTCGGTGACCAACGCAATCAGTGGCTTGAATATCGATCTGGTCAAGGAGGGTAAGTCCACCATTGCTGTCTCGACCAGTGCTGACACGTTGAAGACATCGGTGCAGTCGTTCATCAGTGCCTATAACGCGCTGATGACGTCAATCAATACTCAAACTAAGGTAACTACTTCAGCGGATGGTAGCGCCAGTGGTGCGGGTGCGTTAACCGGTGATGCAACCATGCGTGCACTGGTTACCTCGATCCGTGGCGAGTTGGTCAAAAATTCCGGTACTGGTGCGCTTCAATCCCTATCTCAATTGGGCATTAATACCGTGCAGAAGACCGGCTTACTTGAGCTGGATAGCACCAAATGGGATAAGGCGGTTGCTGGAAACGGGTCGGCAATCGCAGGCCTTTTTACTGGTAAAGACGGTCTGCTTACCCGTATGACTGCCACTACCGACAGTTATGCAAAGACGGGTGGGGTCCTAGCTTCGCGCCAGGCGAATCTGACCACTCAGCTTGCGGATCTGACCACTGCACAACAGACCCTCGATCGTCGCATAGAGTCGCTCACCACGACGTTGTCGAAAAAGTACAACGCGATGGATACCCTGGTCGCCCAACTGAACGCTACCAGTTCGAGCGTCATGACCACGCTTAATGCGCTGAATAATCCGCGCAACGATTGATGGCAGGTGAGGGGTGATGGGCTGCCCTAAAGTTTTCTGTGACGGCGTCGACATAACAGCTAAGCGTCGATTCCAATTACTGTTTAAGCGTTGAACGAGGTAGAACCATGAATCCGATGAAAGCCCTTCGCCAGTATCAGAAGGTCAACTCCCATGCGCAGATTTCCGAGGCGAGTCCCCATCGCCTGGTGCAAATGCTGATGGAAGGCGGTCTCGATCGCATGGCCCAGGCCAAGGGTGCTCTGGAACGTGGCGATATTGCGCACAAGGGCCTGATGATCGGCAAGGCCGTCGACATCATCGGTGGGTTGCGCGAAGGTATCGATGCCGAAAGGGCCAAGGAAGATGAATCCCTGCAACAACTCGATAGCCTCTACGGCTACATGATTCAGCGGTTGACCAACGCCAATCTGAAGAATGACCCCCAGATAATCGACGAAGTGATGGGGTTGTTGGTAACCGTCAAAAGCGGTTGGGATGCGATTGCCGACCAACAAGCAGGCTAGTTTGAGGAAGGCCCCATGAGCCAAGCACTGCAACGGATCGAACAAACCCGCGAAGCGCTGATCGATGCGCTGGCCGCGCGTAACTGGGATGCGATCGGCGAGCTGGATTCGGCTTGCCGCGAATGCGTCGACGAGGTGCTCAGTGAAGCACCCATCGACGAAGAAGCGTTGCGCACCCACCTTGAGAGCTTGCTCGCGGTGTACAAAGATTTATTGACGGTGACGATGGGCGAGCGTCAGGCGATAGTCGATGAGATGTCGCAGATCAACCAAGCGAAGAGTGCCGCAAAGGTTTACCATCTGTTTGGTTAACTAGTTTCTGCTTAATCCGTGCTCATTGCGCCATAAATTTGACTGTGAACGGTTTTTTGACTTTACTAGTGGCTGTTTCCAGATTTCAGGCGTCTACAGGCATTAACGGTCTGCAAGCGTCTAGCTTGCCCACTCATTTCGGGCACCGGGTCGACTAGGGAAGTTACGATTGCATGTGGCGTGAAACCAAAATTCTGCTGATCGATGACGATAGCGTCCGCCGCCGCGACCTGGCGGTGATTTTAAATTTTCTCGGCGAAGAAAATTTACCCTGCGGTAGCCACGACTGGCAGCAGGCGGTCGTCTCTTTATCTTCTAGTCGTGAAGTGATCTGTGTCCTTATCGGGACGGTCAACGCTCCGGGTTCGCTTCAGGGCTTGTTAAAGACACTGTCGACATGGGATGAGTTCCTTCCGATTTTGCTGATGGGCGATAATTCTTCCATCGATCTGCCGGAAGACCAGCGTCGCCGGGTGCTGTCGACCCTCGAAATGCCACCTAGCTACAGCAAGTTGCTCGATTCGCTGCACCGTGCCCAGGTCTATCGCGAGATGTACGACCAGGCCCGCGAGCGCGGTCGGCATCGTGAGCCCAATCTGTTCCGCAGCCTCGTCGGCACCAGCCGGGCGATCCAGCACGTGCGCCAGATGATGCAGCAAGTGGCCGATACTGATGCCAGTGTGCTGATCCTCGGTGAGTCCGGGACCGGCAAGGAAGTGGTCGCGCGCAACCTGCATTACCACTCCAAGCGCCGCGAGGCACCGTTCGTGCCGGTCAATTGCGGGGCGATTCCGGCCGAGCTGCTGGAAAGCGAATTGTTCGGCCATGAGAAGGGCGCGTTCACCGGGGCGATCACCAGCCGTGCCGGGCGTTTCGAGCTGGCCAATGGCGGCACTCTGTTCCTCGACGAAATTGGCGACATGCCACTGCCGATGCAGGTCAAGCTGCTGCGCGTGTTGCAAGAGCGTACGTTTGAGCGCGTGGGCAGCAACAAGACCCAGAGCGTCGATGTGCGCATCATTGCGGCGACCCACAAGAATCTCGAAAGCATGATCGAGATCGGCACCTTCCGCGAAGACCTGTATTACCGCCTGAACGTGTTCCCGATCGAGATGGCGCCGCTGCGCGAGCGCGTAGAAGACATTCCGCTGCTGATGAACGAGTTGATCTCGCGCATGGAGCACGAGAAGCGCGGTTCGATCCGTTTCAACTCCGCGGCCATCATGTCGCTGTGCCGTCACGGCTGGCCGGGCAACGTCCGCGAGCTGGCCAACCTGGTGGAGCGCATGGCGATCATGCATCCATACGGGGTGATCGGCGTGGTCGAGCTGCCGAAGAAATTCCGCTACGTCGACGATGAAGACGAGCAATTGGTCGACACCCTGCGCAGCGATCTCGAAGAGCGGGTGGCAATCAATGGCCATACCCCGGACTTCACCACCCATGCCATGCTGCCGCCTGAAGGCCTGGACCTGAAGGATTACCTCGGTGGCCTGGAGCAAGGCCTGATCCAGCAAGCGCTGGACGATGCCAATGGCATTGTTGCGCGCGCCGCTGAGCGCCTGCGTATCCGCCGGACCACGCTGGTGGAGAAAATGCGCAAGTACGGCATGAGTCGTCGTGACGGTGATGAACAGGCGGATGATTGACGCCTGTTTTTCAAGCCGTTCATTTTCAAGCAGTTTTTTTTAGGCACGGGTATTGCTATAGCCCTCGCAACGTTCCGTTTCACTGACGGTCAGCCAAGCGAGAGAGCACCCAATGCCCCCATCCGCCCAGATGTCTCCTGCTCCCGATACCTTGGGGGATGCCCTGGGGCAATCGTCGTCGGTAGAGCAGGCGAGCCGGCTTGGCCTTGAGCAGGCGTTTGCCCTGTTCAACCAGATGTCGAGCCAATTGACCAACTCCTACAGCATGCTCGAAGCCCGGGTGACCGAGCTCAAGGGTGAGTTGGCGGTGGTCAGCGCCCAGCGCATGCAGGAGCTTGCAGAGAAAGAACGCCTGGCCAATCGCCTGCAACATCTGCTCGACCTCTTGCCTGGTGGCATCATCGTCATCGACGCCCAGGGCATCGTGCGCGAAGCCAATCCAGCGGCGTGCGAACTGCTCGGCCTGCCCCTCGAAGGTGAGCTGTGGCGACAGGTCATTGCCCGTTGCTTTGCGCCCCGTGAAGACGACGGTCATGAAGTCTCCCTCAAGGATGGTAGGCGCCTGTCGATTGCCACCCGTTCGCTGGATGCCGAGCCTGGGCAGCTGGTGCTGCTCAACGACCTTACCGAGACCCGTCATCTGCAAGATCAACTGGCGCGCCACGAACGCCTGTCTTCCCTGGGGCGCATGGTGGCGTCGCTGGCGCATCAGATTCGCACGCCATTGTCCGCGGCCTTGCTCTATGCCAGCCACTTGACCGAGCAGGCGCTGCCGGTGGCCACCCAGCAGCGCTTCGCCGGGCGGCTCAAGGAGCGCTTGCATGAGCTGGAACATCAGGTGCGCGACATGCTGGTGTTCGCGCGCGGCGAGCTGCCATTGACCGACCGCGTGACGCCGGCGCAGCTGATGCAATCACTCCAGGCGGCGGCCCTGGCGCATGTGCAGGACTTGCCGATTCGCTGGCAATGCGACGCCCATGCCGGCGAACTGCTGTGCAATCGCGACACCCTGGTGGGTGCGGTCCTCAATCTGATCGAAAACGCCATTCAGGCCAGTGCCGCTGATGTGCGCCTGAAGGTGCACCTCTACACCCGTGGCAATAACCTGCGCTTGTGCGTCAGCGATAGCGGCAGCGGTATCGACGAAGCGGTGTTGGCGCGTCTGGGGGAGCCGTTTTTTACCACCAAGGCCACCGGCACCGGTCTCGGCCTGACCGTGGTCAAGGCGGTCGCGAGGGCGCACCAGGGCGAGTTGCGCTTGCGCTCGCGGATCGGTCGCGGCACCTGTGCGCAGGTACTGCTGCCGCTTTTTGACAGTGTCCAGGCAGTGGAGTGAAGCTCATGGCTATCAAGGTTCTACTGGTCGAGGATGACCGCGCATTGCGCGAAGCGCTGGCAGACACGCTGTTGCTGGCCGGCCACGATTACAAGGCCGTGGCATCGGCGCAGGAAGCCCTGGAGGCCGCAGCGGGCGAGGCGTTCAATCTGGTGGTCAGCGACGTCAACATGCCGGGCATGGATGGTCATCAGTTGCTCGCTCTGCTGCGGGCGCGACAGCCGCAACTGCCGGTGCTGCTGATGACCGCGCACGGTGCCGTCGAGCGCGCGGTGGATGCGATGCGCCAAGGGGCGGCGGATTACCTGGTCAAGCCGTTCGAGCCCAAGGCGCTGCTCGACCTGGTCGCACGGCACGCCCAGGGTAGGGTCGGCGCCACCGATGGCGAAGGGCCCGTGGCGTTCGAGCCGGCCAGTGCCCAGTTGCTGGAGTTGGCCGCGCGGGTGGCGCGCAGTGATTCTACGGTGCTGATCTCCGGAGAGTCCGGCACCGGCAAGGAAGTGCTGGCGCGCTACATTCACCAGCACTCTCATCGGGCCAGTCAGCCGTTCATTGCGATCAACTGCGCGGCGATTCCGGACAACATGCTGGAGGCCACGCTCTTCGGGCACGAAAAGGGCTCGTTCACCGGCGCCATCGCAGCGCAGGCCGGCAAGTTCGAACAGGCCGATGGCGGGACGATCCTGCTCGATGAAATTTCCGAAATGCCCTTGGGGTTGCAGGCCAAGTTGCTGCGGGTGTTGCAGGAGCGCGAGGTTGAGCGAGTGGGTGCGCGCAAGCCGATAGCCCTGGATATCCGTGTGGTCGCGACCACCAACCGGGACTTGGCGGGTGAGGTGGCGGCGGGGCGTTTTCGTGAAGACCTGTACTATCGCCTCTCGGTATTCCCCCTGGCTTGGCGGCCGTTGCGCGAGCGCACCGCCGATATCCTGCCGCTGGCCGAGCGACTGTTGGCCAGGCACGTCAATAAAATGAAGCATGCCGCGGCCAGGCTGTCGCCCGCGGCCCAGGCGTGCCTGATCGCCTATCCGTGGCCGGGCAACGTGCGTGAACTGGACAATGCGCTGCAGCGTGCGTTGATCCTGCAGCAGGGCGGGGTGATCGAGCCGCAGGATTTTTGCCTGAACGGACCGATCGCCTGCGCGCCGTTGCCGGCATTGGCGCCAGCGCCAACGCCAGTGCGGGCGGTCGAGGCTGAATCTGGCGGCGCGCTGGGCGACGACCTGCGGCGCCGTGAGTTCCAGATGATCATCGACACCTTGCGCACCGAGCGCGGCCGCCGCAAAGAGGCCGCCGAGCGCCTGGGCATCAGCCCGCGCACCTTGCGCTACAAGCTGGCGCAGATGCGCGATGCCGGAATGGACGTGGAAGCATATTTGTTTGCTACCTGATCCACCGTGACGCCCGGTTCTCCCGTAGGAGCCAGGCTTGCCGGCGAACCAGGCGCTGCGGCGCACCTGTCACACCGCATCATCGTTCTTCGCGGGCAAGCCTCGCTCCTACAGGGGGGATCGCGCTGCCGGCTTTTGTTTGAGGTAGGCACGGAGCTGGCACCCTTGTTGCTAACACCTCGTTACCCGCTGAGTGAGCGTCAAAAAATTGCGGGCCGCCAGAGAGAGTAGAGCATGAGCCAAGGTATTGAATTCAATCGATTGATGCTGGATATGCGGGCCATGCAAATGGACGCCATGTCTGCGCCGAAATCGACTGCCGCCGTCCCTGAATTGAATGGCAGCAGCTTTGCCGACATGCTCGGTCAGGCCGTCAACAAGGTCAACGACACCCAGCAGGCTTCCACGTCGTTGGCCAACGCCTTCGAGATCGGCAAGAGCGGTGTCGACCTGACGGACGTGATGATTTCCTCGCAGAAGGCCAGCGTGTCTTTCCAGGCATTGACCCAGGTGCGCAACAAGCTGGTCCAGGCGTATCAGGACATCATGCAGATGCCGGTTTAAGGACGAGATTGAGTCATGGCAGATGCTATCGCTGACAATGTTCCGGCCAAGGCCAACTCCGTAGACGGCAAACCGCCGCTGTTCGGGTTGTCCTTCCTGGAAAACCTCTCCGAGATGACCATGCTGCGCCAGGTGGGGCTGATGGTCGGCCTGGCCGCGAGCGTGGCGATTGGCTTTGCCGTGGTGTTGTGGTCCCAGCAGCCGGATTACCGTCCGTTGTATGGCAGCCTTGCCGGCATGGACGCCAAGCAGGTGATGGATACCCTGGCGGCCGCCGATATCGCCTATACCGTGGAACCCAATTCCGGCGCCTTGCTGGTCAAGGCCGAAGACCTGTCCCGCGCACGCCTCAAGCTCGCGGGCGCTGGTGTCACTCCCAGCGATGGCAACATCGGTTTTGAGATCCTCGACAAGGAACAGGGCCTGGGCACCAGTCAGTTCATGGAAGCGACCCGTTACCGTCGCGGCCTGGAAGGCGAATTGGCGCGCACCATTTCCAGCCTGAACAATGTCAAGGGTGCCCGCGTGCACCTGGCAATCCCGAAAAGTTCGGTGTTCGTGCGCGACGAGCGCAAGCCCAGCGCGTCGGTGTTGGTCGAGCTGTATTCCGGGCGTTCGCTGGAGCCGGGGCAGGTCGTGGCCATCATCAATCTGGTGGCGACCAGCGTTCCCGAACTCAGCAAGTCGCAGATCACCGTTGTCGACCAGAAAGGTAACCTGCTGTCCGATCAGGCGGAAAACTCCGAACTGACCATGGCCGGCAAGCAATTCGATTACAGCCGCCGCATGGAGAGCATGCTCACCCAGCGCGTGCACAACATTCTGCAACCGGTGCTGGGCAACGACCGCTACAAGGCCGAAGTCTCGGCCGATGTCGACTTCAGCGCCGTCGAGTCCACCTCCGAACAGTTCAACCCCGACCAGCCGGCATTGCGCAGCGAGCAGTCGGTGAACGAACAGCGCACCGCCAGTAACGGCCCGCAAGGTGTGCCGGGTGCCCTGAGCAACCAGCCGCCGTCGCCAGCCTCGGCGCCGCAAACCACCGGTGGCGCCACGGCGTCGGCCGGCATGGTGCAGCCAGGCCAGCCATTGCTCGATGCCAACGGCCAGCAAGTCATGGATCCGGCCACCGGCCAGCCAATGCTCGCACCGTATCCGGCGGACAAGCGCCAGCAATCGACCAAGAACTTCGAGCTCGACCGCTCCATCAGCCACACCAAGCAACAGCAGGGGCGATTGAATCGCCTGTCGGTCTCGGTGGTGGTCGATGACCAGGTCAAGATCAACCCGGCCAACGGTGAAATCGCCCGTGCGCCGTGGAGCGCCGATGAGCTGGCCCGTTTCACCCGCCTGGTGCAGGACGCGGTCGGCTTCGATGCCAGTCGTGGCGACAGCGTCAGCGTGATCAACATGCCGTTCTCCACCGAGCGCGGTGAAGTGATTGCCGATGTGCCGTTCTACTCCCAGCCGTGGTTCTGGGACATCGTCAAGCAGCTGCTGGGTGTCCTGTTCATTCTGGTGCTGGTGTTTGGTGTGTTGCGTCCGGTGCTCAACAACATCACCGGTGGCGGCAAAGGCAAGCAGTTGGCGGGCATCGGCAGCGACGTCGAGCTCGGCGGCATGGGCGGCCTGGACGGCGAGCTGGCCAACGACCGTATCAGCCTCGGAGGCCCGACCAGTATCCTGTTGCCGAGCCCGAGCGAAGGCTATGACGCGCAGTTGAACGCAATCAAGAGTCTGGTGGCAGAAGACCCGGGCCGTGTCGCCCAGGTCGTGAAAGAGTGGATTAACGCAGATGAGTGATAACCGAGCCATTGCCGCCAAACTGAGCAAGGTCGACAAAGCCGCGATCCTGCTGCTGTCGCTGGGCTCAACCGACGCTGCCCAGGTGTTGCGTCACATGGGGCCCAAAGAGGTCCAGCGTGTCGGCGTGGCCATGGCGCAGATGGGTAACGTGCACCGTGAGCAGGTCGAGCAGGTGATGAGCGAGTTTGTCGACATCGTCGGCGACCAGACCAGCCTGGGCGTCGGTTCCGATGACTACGTTCGCAAAATGCTCACCCAGGCCCTGGGCGAGGACAAGGCCAACGGCCTGATCGATCGCATCCTGCTGGGTGGCAATACCAGCGGCCTGGACAGCCTGAAATGGATGGAACCGCGCGCGGTCGCCGACGTGATCCGTTACGAGCACCCACAGATCCAGGCGATCGTGGTGGCGTACCTCGATCCGGATCAGGCCGGTGAAGTGCTGGGCAACTTCGACCATAAGGTGCGCCTGGATATCATCCTGCGGGTTTCCTCGCTCAACACCGTGCAGCCTGCGGCCCTCAAGGAGCTCAACCAGATTCTCGAGAAGCAGTTCTCCGGTAACTCCAATGCTTCGCGCACCAGCCTGGGCGGCATCAAGCGCGCAGCCGACATCATGAACTTCCTCGACAGCTCGATCGAAGGCCAGCTCATGGACTCGATCCGCGAAGTCGATGAGGACCTGTCCGGTCAGATCGAAGACCTCATGTTCGTGTTCAACAACCTGGCCGATGTCGATGACCGCGGCATCCAGGCGTTGCTGCGCGAAGTGTCCTCCGACGTGCTGGTGCTGGCCCTCAAGGGCTCGGACGAAAGCGTCAAGGAGAAGATCTTCAAGAACATGTCCAAGCGTGCGGCCGAACTGTTGCGCGACGATCTCGAGGCCAAGGGCCCGGTGCGCGTCAGCGATGTGGAAACCGCGCAGAAGGAAATCCTCACCATCGCCCGTCGCATGGCCGAAGCGGGCGAAATCGTGCTCGGCGGCAAGGGCGCCGAGGAAATGATCTAACGCCATGGCCAAGAATGACGAGCTGCCCTCTGACTTGATCCGCGCCAGGGATGTCGGAGGTTTCGATACCTGGGCGCTGCCCAGCTTCGATCCGCCGGCCCCTGAGCCGGAGCCCGAGCCCGAACCCGAGCCGCCGGAAATGGAGGAGGTGCCGCTCGAAGAGGTCCAGCCACTGACCCTCGAAGAGCTCGAGAGCATTCGCCAGGAAGCCTACAACGAAGGTTTTGCGGTGGGCGAAAAAGAAGGGTTCCATAGCACCACGCTCAAGGTTCGTCAGGAAGCTGATGCGGTGTTGGCGGCCAAGGTTGCCGCGCTTGAAAAGTTGATGGCGCATCTATTCGAGCCCATCGCCGAACAAGACACGCAGATTGAAAAGTCCTTGGTCGAACTGGTGCGGCACATGACCAAACAGGTGATCCAGCGCGAACTGGCCATGGACTCGACGCAGATCGAACACGTGATGCGCGAAGCCCTCAAGCTGTTGCCGTTGGGCGTCAACAACGTGCGGCTGTACATCAATCCGCAGGATTTCGAACAGGTCAAAGCCCTGCGCGAGCGACATGAGGAAACCTGGCGCATCGTCGAGGACGAAGCGCTGTTGCCCGGTGGTTGCCGAGTCGAAACCGAACACAGCCGCATCGATGCCACGGTCGAAACCCGTGTGACGCAGGTGATGGACAAGCTGTTCGACCAGCTTCACGAGCAGGCCTTGCACCCCGCGGCGCCGGATCTGAGCATCGATCTGTCCAGCGCAAGCAAACCAGCGGCGGTTCCCGATGCACCTTAAGCGCACCAGTTTCGCCAAGCGCCTGAGCAGTTACGCCGGGGCGATCGAACTGGCCGGCGCACCGATCCTCGAAGGCCGCCTGTTGCGCATGGTCGGCCTGACCCTCGAAGCCGAGGGCTTGCGCGCGGCCATGGGCAGCCGCTGCATGGTCATCAACGATGACAGCTATCATCCCGTGCAGGTCGAAGCCGAAGTCATGGGCTTTTCCGGCAGCAAGGTGTTTTTGATGCCGGTGGGCAGCGTAGCCGGCATTGCCCCCGGTGCGCGGGTGGTGCCCCTGTCCGACAGCGGTCGCTTGCCGATGGGCATGAGCATGCTCGGGCGCGTACTCGACGGTGCCGGACGCGCCCTGGATGGCAAGGGCGGAATGAAGGCCGAAGACTGGGTGCCGATGGACGGCCCGACCATCAACCCGCTCAAGCGCGAGCCGATCAGCGAGCCCCTGGATGTGGGCATTCGCTGCATCAATGGCATGTTGACGGTCGGGCGCGGTCAGCGACTTGGCCTGTTCGCCGGTACCGGCGTCGGTAAATCCGTATTGCTGGGCATGATGACGCGCTTCACAGAGGCCGACATCATCGTCGTCGGCCTGATCGGTGAGCGCGGTCGAGAGGTCAAGGAGTTCATCGAGCACATCCTCGGTGAAGAAGGGCTCAAGCGCTCGGTGGTGGTGGCGTCGCCCGCCGACGATGCACCGCTGATGCGCCTGCGCGCCGCCATGTATTGCACGCGAATCGCCGAGTATTTCCGCGACAAGGGCAAGAACGTGCTGCTGCTGATGGATTCGCTGACGCGTTTCGCCCAGGCCCAGCGGGAAATTGCCCTGGCCATCGGCGAGCCACCGGCGACCAAGGGGTATCCGCCCTCGGTGTTCGCCAAGTTGCCGAAACTGGTAGAGCGCGCGGGCAATGCCGAGAAGGGCGGTGGCTCGATTACTGCGTTCTATACCGTGCTGTCCGAAGGCGACGACCAGCAGGACCCGATTGCCGACTCGGCGCGGGGCGTGCTCGACGGGCACATCGTGCTGTCGCGGCGCCTGGCCGAGGAAGGCCATTACCCGGCCATCGATATCGAAGCCTCCATCAGCCGGGTCATGCCGGCGGTAGTCTCGCCGGAGCACATGACCCGCGCGCAGTACTTCAAACAATTGTGGTCGCGCTACCAGCAAAGCCGCGACCTGATCAGCGTCGGCGCCTACGTCGCCGGCGGTGACCGCGAGACCGACCTGGCGATTTCCTTGCAGCCGCAACTGGTCAAATACCTGCGCCAGGGCCTCAACGACAGCATCAGCCTTGGCGAAAGCGAGGCGTATCTCGCCTCGATCTTCGCGCCCGCGGCGGGCGGTTAACCGGCCATGGCCCAGACTCGGGCGGGCCGCCTGGCCCCCGTGGTGGAAATGGCCGAGAAGGCCGAGAAAGCCGCGGTCCAGCGCCTGGGCCACTTCCAGGGGCAGGTGCGCCTGGCCGAAAGCAAGCTGGCCGACCTCGAAGCCTTTCGACTCGACTATCAGGAACAGTGGATCGTACGCGGCAGCAGTGGCGTGTCCGGCCAATGGTTGCTGGGCTACCAGGGCTTTCTCGCGCAGTTGGGCACGGCCATCGATCAACAGCGGCAAAGCCTGGCCTGGCACCAGAACAACCTGAACAAGGCGCGCGACACCTGGCAGCAGGCGTTCGCCCGGGTAGAAGGCTTGCGTAAGCTGGTCCAGCGCTACCAGGACGAAGCGCGGGCGCTGGAGGACAAGCGCGAGCAAAAGCTGCTGGATGAATTGTCCCAGCGGTTGCCGCGCCATGATGCGTATTGAATCATATGGACCGCGTTATCGTTGTTCGCGAGCAGGCTCGCTGCCACAGGAGAAAGGCGGTCAACCTGTGGGGCTCGAGACCTCCAGAAATATCCTGCCTTGCCCCAACCTCTACCCAATGCTAAACCTTGTACAAGAAGGTTTATCAACGACAAGGAAGCCATGACATGTCAGTCGTTTCAGAAGTGTCCCCGGATGGGCAAAAGCTGACGATATCGGTCAAGGGACGATTCGATTTCGCCAAGCATCAGGAATTTCGGCAATCCTACGAAGACAAGGCGCTCGCCGAAGTCGTCGTCGATCTGAAGGAAGCCACCTACCTCGACAGTTCCGCCCTGGGCATGCTGCTGCTGTTGCGAGATCACGCTGGCGGCGACGATTCCGATATCCGCGTGGTCAACAGCAGTTGCGATGTGAGGAAAATCCTCGCCATTTCCAACTTCGACAAGCTGTTCGACATCAGTTGATCACTGTGCAACCGGCACTCGAATCGCTGACGATCCTGATCGCCGAAGACAGCGCCGCCGATCGGATGCTGTTGTCGAGCATCGTGCGCCGTCAGGGGCATCAAGTGCTGACGGCCGCCAACGGCGCCGAAGCGGTGGAAATGTTTCGCCAGCAACGGCCGCAGCTGGTGTTGATGGACGCGATGATGCCGGTGATGGATGGCTTCGAGGCGGCCGCGCAAATCAAGGCATTGGCGGGCGAAACCCTGGTGCCGATCATCTTCCTCACCTCGCTGTCGGAAAACCAGGCATTGGCCCGCTGCCTGGAGGTCGGGGGTGACGATTTTCTGGCAAAACCCTACAACCAGGTGATCCTCGCCGCCAAAATCAAGGCGATGGACCGCTTGCGGCGCTTGCAGGCCACTGTCGTGCAGCAGCGCGACCAGATCGCCAGGCACCATGAATACTTGCTCAACGAACAGCGCGTGGCCAAGGCGGTGTTCGACAAGGTGGCTCATTCCGGCTGCCTGAATGCGCCCAACATCCGCTACCTGCAATCGCCTTACGCATTGTTCAACGGCGACTTGCTGTTGGCCGCCTTCACCCCGGCAGGGGACATGCATGTGCTGCTCGGCGATTTCACCGGCCATGGCCTGCCCGCCGCCGTTGGCGCCATGCCCCTGGCCGAAGTCTTCTACGGCATGACCGCCAAGGGCTACGGCCTGGCGGAAACCCTGCGCGAGATGAATGCCAAGCTCAAGCGCATCCTGCCGGTGGACATGTTCTGTTGCGCCACGATGCTGTGCCTGAGTGTCCAGAATCGCTCGGTGGAGGTCTGGAACGGCGGCATGCCGGACGGCTACCTGCACAGCGTTGCCAGCGGCGAGCGAACGCCACTGACCGCGCGGCATTTGCCACTGGGGGTGCTGAGCCCGCCAACCTTCGATGATCGCACCGAAGTATTTCCGATGGCCCTGGGTGATCGGATATTCCTGTTGTCCGACGGGGTGATTGATACCTGCGACGCCGATGAGCAGCTGTTTGGTGTGCAGCGGTTGCAGCAGGTATTTGCCGCCAATCGTCAACCCGACACCTTGTTCGAGGATATCGAGCAGGCGCTTCGGGACTTTCGTGGTGAGGCGCGCGACGA
This sequence comes from Pseudomonas sp. PSB11, assembly GCF_014596605.1. Lineage (NCBI taxonomy): Bacteria > Pseudomonadati > Pseudomonadota > Gammaproteobacteria > Pseudomonadales > Pseudomonadaceae > Pseudomonas > Pseudomonas sp. PSB11. The sequence goes on along the minus strand of NZ_NOIO01000030.1, from coordinate 12,141 downwards.
CGTCAGCATGGTCGAGGTCAGCCTGCCTGCGCCCACGCAGGCGAGCCCGCCGCTGCCGATCTATTCCGACAGTGGCCAGTCCTGCCCTCTGGACTGGTCGGCCAGTTTCGAGTTTCGCGCTGCAACGCTCAAGCGCTTCAATCCGTTGCCCTACCTCTTGCAATTGTTGCAGGAAGTACACGGTCTGCGGGCTCAAAGCGGGGCGCTCTACAGCGTTCTGGCCGAGTTGTACTCCAACGCCCTGGAGCATGGAGTGCTAGGCCTGGATTCCAGCCTTAAGCGGGATGTGTCGGGTTTCACCCGCTATTATCAACAGCGCAATGCACGCCTGGACGAGCTTGAGGACGGTTATGTCCGGGTGCATTTGCAGGTTACCCCGCAAGGCGAGGGTGGATGCCTGGCAATTCGCGTCGAGGACAGCGGCAAGGGATTTGATGTCGGGCGGGTACTGGAACGTCCCGTCGATCCTGTCCGTCTGTCTGGACGTGGCATCAGCCTGATCCGTCAGTTGGGTCATAATGCAAGCTGGTCTGACGATGGTCGAAGTGCCCGCGTGGAGTTTCTCTGGAAGGCTCTGGCATAATCCATAAATTCTTGATCAAGGAGCGAACAAGTGGCTGATGAACATCTGGACCTCGACGCGCTGAACGAGTTGCGCGAGGTCATGGAGGACGCGTATCCGCAGTTGCTGGATACCTTTCTCGCCGATTCCGAAGAGCGCCTGCAAGCGTTGCGCGAGGCAGGTAAAGCTGCGCAGCTGGTAGGCGTGGCCCACAGCTTCAAAGGCAGCAGCAGCAATATGGGTGCCGTCAAGCTTGTCGCGCTATGTGACGAGCTTGAGAAAAATGCTGAAAAGCTTTCGCCCTCCGAAATCCACGAGCTGATCACTGCCATCGACCTTGAGTTCGCGATCGTTCGGCCTCTTTACGAAGCTGAGCGGCAACGGTCCCTGGCGGAGAGCTGAGGCGCACGACGCTTTTCGTCGCCATCAGGCGAAACTGGCCCGCCCCTTGCAATCAACTCTTGCAACTGTACCTACGATCCCAGTGCAGCGGAGACCGTTAAATGCCCTTTACCCCAAATTCTCTTCTTCAGGCCGCCGCCCAGGCCAAGAGTCAGGCCGCCGCCGCCCCTTCCACGAAGGTCGCCGCCGAGCCCGGGGACAAGGCGTCGAGCTTCTCTCAGGTGTACGCCGCACAAGGCCGCAACCCGGCTGCTGACGAAGCTTCGAAACCACAACCTCACAAGGCCGACAGCTTCGGTAAAAAGGACGGCGTCAAGGATAACGCTGCCGCCGAGACGCCTGTCGTTGCCGATAGCGGCAAAAGCTTGCCCGCCGACAAACCGGCGCAAGCCGACGACACGCAGGACAGCGCCGATGCGACGGACGAACAGGCAGGGGGCGTCGAAGCGGCGCCGGTTGATCCTGCCGCGGTGCTTGTCGTCGCGGCGCCTGTTGTAGCTGATCAGCCAGCCGTCGAAGCGCCCGTTGCGGCGGTCATCCCGCCAGCCGTCCCGCCAGCCGTCCCCGCCACTGACACAGGATTCGATCCCGAAGCCGACCCACTGGACGCCCTGCCAGCCCTGCGCATGGCCATGGAGCAGAGTGGCCATGTCTCGGCCTCAAGCCAGGCACAACCCAAGGCACCTCCGACAGAGGTCGACGGTGCACGGACTGCAGCGCAGACCTTCGCCGCCGGCATGGCAAACATGCTCGACGTGCAAACCGACAAGGACAGTACCGACCAGGGCGGCGACCAGGCCTTCAGTGGCCTGATCGATGATGGGCTCATGGACCTCAAGTCTGCCAGCAGCGATACCCGGGTCGACGATTTCGCCAACCGCCTGGCGGCACTGACCCAGGCAGCGACGCCAAAAACCGCCAACGCCCTGCCGGTCAACCAGCCCATCGCGATGCATCAGAGCGGCTGGACCGAAGAAGTGGTGAATCGGGTCATGTACCTGTCCAGCGCCAATCTCAAGGCCGCCGACATCCAGTTGCAGCCGGCCGAACTCGGTCGTCTCGACATTCGGGTGAACATGGTGCCCGATCAGCAGACCCAGGTGACGTTCATGAGCGCGCATCCGGGCGTGCGTGAAGCGCTGGACGGGCAGATGCAGCGTTTGCGCGACATGTTCACCCAGCAGGGCATGGGCCAGGTTGACGTCAACGTCTCTGACCAGTCCCGGGGCTCACAGGACCAGGCGCAACATCAGCAGGCGCAGAGTGGACGCGCCAATACCGGCGGCAGTCGCCTTGATTCGATGGATGACGAGCTTTCGGCCAGCGTTACCCAAGTTGCGGCCAGTCCGACTAGCGTGATTGGCTCCAGCGCAGTCGATTATTACGCCTGATAATTCGCGGCGCCCCCTAAAAGATCGCAGCCTTCGGCAGCTCCTACAGGATGTACGCAGTCCAATGTAGGAGCTGCCGCAGGCTGCGATCTTTTGCTTCTGGCATAACACTTGCTCTTGCCTAGTCGCGCGACTGTAAAAACCGAATAGTGACGGATTATTGGCATGGCGAAGAGCGACGCAGCAGTAAAAGACCCCGCAACCAAAGGCAAACTCAAGCTGATCATCTTGATCGTGGTGGCGCTGTTGCTGGCGATCGGCTTGTCTGTGGGGGCGACCTGGTACTTCATGCACAGTGCCCAGAGCAAGCCTGCCGTCCTGAGCGAAACCAGCCCCGCGGGCAAGCAGCCTGCCGTTTTCGAGCCGATGGCCCCGGCGTTCGTGGCCAACTACAACCAGAACGGGCGCCAGCGCTACATGCAAGTGAGCATTACCATGCTTGCGCGCAACCAGGCGGATCTGGACGCGCTCAAGGTGCACATGCCGGTGATCCGCAACAACCTGGTGATGCTGTTCTCCGGTCAGGATTTCGCGACCCTCGCCTCGCCGGTCGGCCAGGAAATGTTGCGCCAGAAGGCCACCGCCAGCGTCCAGGAAGTGGCGCAGAAAGAGCTCGGCAAAGTGGTGATCGAACAGTTGCTTTTCACTAATTTCGTACTGCAGTAGGAACACGACATGGCCGTGCAGGACCTGCTGTCCCAGGATGAGATCGACGCGCTGTTGCATGGCGTCGACGATGGTCTGGTACAGACCGATATCGCTGCCGAACCCGGCACCGTCAAGAGCTACGACCTGACCAGCCAGGATCGCATCGTCCGTGGACGCATGCCGACGCTGGAGATGATCAACGAGCGTTTTGCCCGCTACACGCGCATCAGCATGTTCAACATGCTGCGCCGTTCGGCAGACGTGGCGGTCGGTGGTGTGCAGGTGATGAAGTTCGGCGAATACGTGCACTCGCTGTACGTGCCGACCAGCCTCAACCTGGTCAAGATCAAGCCGCTGCGCGGCACGGCGCTGTTCATCCTCGACGCCAAGCTGGTGTTCAAGCTGGTGGACAACTTCTTCGGCGGCGATGGCCGTCACGCCAAGATCGAAGGCCGTGAGTTCACCCCGACCGAATTGCGCGTGGTGCGCATGGTCCTGGAGCAGGCATTCGTCGATTTGAAGGAAGCCTGGCAGGCGATCATGGAAGTGAACTTCGAGTACATCAACTCGGAAGTGAACCCGGCCATGGCCAATATCGTCGGCCCGAGCGAAGCCATTGTGGTGTCGACCTTCCACATCGAACTCGATGGCGGTGGCGGCGACCTGCACGTGACCATGCCTTACTCGATGATCGAACCGGTGCGCGAAATGCTCGATGCCGGCTTCCAGTCCGACCTGGACGACCAGGACGAACGCTGGGTCAACGCCTTGCGCCAGGACGTGATGGACGTCGATGTACCGATCAACGCCACGGTTGCCCGTCGCCAGTTGAAGCTGCGCGACATCCTGCACATGCAGCCGGGGGACGTGATTCCCGTGGACATGCAGGAAGAACTGGTGATGCGCGCCAACGGCGTGCCGGCCTTCAAGGTCAAGATGGGTTCGCACAAGGGCAACCTTGCACTGCAAGTGATCGAGCCGATCGAGCGCCGTTGAGGCGGCGCGACTCCCCCTATTAATCAACTCTTCTCATTGAAGAGTTGTTCGCCGAGGACAAATGATGGCTGACAATATGAATACCCTGGACGATCAGGCGCTGGCTGATGAGTGGGCTGCTGCCCTGGAAGAAACCGGCGACGCCGGGCAGGCCGATATCGACGCCTTGCTGGCCGCCGATGCTGGCCGTTCCTCGTCCAACCGCCTGCCCATGGAAGAGTTCGGCAGCGTGCCGAAAAACAACGACCCGGTGAGCCTGGAAGGCCCGAACCTGGACGTGATCCTCGATATCCCGGTGTCGATCTCCATGGAGGTCGGCAGCACCGACATCAACATCCGCAACCTGTTGCAGCTCAACCAGGGCTCGGTCATTGAACTGGATCGCCTGGCCGGTGAGCCACTGGACGTGCTGGTCAACGGCACCCTGATCGCCCATGGCGAAGTGGTGGTGGTCAACGAGAAGTTCGGCATCCGCCTGACCGACGTGATCAGCCCAAGCGAACGCATCAAGAAGCTGCGCTGAGTGAAAAGGCTCCTGGGGTTGTTTTCGGGGCTGGCCCTGGCGTTGCCAGGCATTGTGCTGGCCGCCGAGCCTGTCGCCAATGCCGCCGCCGCGCCCGCGGTCAACAGCGGCGTGGCCGGGCAGTTGACGCAGCTTGTGCTGGGTTTATTGCTGGTGCTGGGGCTGATTTTCTTCCTCGCCTGGCTCTTGCGCCGGGTGCAACACGCCGGGCCGGCCGGCAAGGGTCAGGTCATCGAGTTGATCGGCTCCCGCGCGCTGGGGCCCCGTGATCGCTTGATGCTCGTGCAAGTCGGCAACGAACAGATCCTGCTCGGCCTGAGCCCGGGCACCATCACCGCGTTGCATGTGCTCAAGGAGCCGGTGCAGGTGCCAAGTGCTACTGAAAAAGCGACCCCCGAGTTTGCCCAGCGCCTGATGGAGTTGATGGGCAAGGATCAGAAGGATAAGAAGTAATGGGCGCGCTGCGCATCGTCTTGACCCTGGCCATGATGCTGGCCGCGCCGCTGGCGTTCGCCGCCGATCCATTGTCGATCCCGGCCATCACCTTGGGCACCAACGCCGAAGGTGCCCAGGAATATTCGGTCAGCCTGCAGATCCTGCTGATCATGACCGCGCTGAGTTTCATCCCGGCGTTCGTCATGCTGATGACCAGCTTCACCCGGATCATCATCGTCTTCTCGATCCTGCGTCAGGCCCTGGGCCTGCAGCAGACGCCGTCGAACCAGATCCTCACCGGCATGGCGCTGTTCCTGACGATGTTCATCATGGCGCCGGTGTTCGACCGGGTGAACCAGGATGCCTTGCAACCCTACCTGGCGGAAAAGATGACCGCCCAGGATGCCGTGGCCAAGGCCCAGGTACCGATCAAGGACTTCATGCTGGCCCAGACGCGCACCAGTGACCTGGAGTTGTTCATGCGCCTGTCCAAGCGCACCGACATCGCCACGCCGGACCAGGCGCCGCTGACCATCCTGGTGCCGGCCTTCGTGACCTCCGAGCTCAAGACCGCGTTCCAGATCGGCTTCATGATCTTCATCCCGTTCCTGATCATCGACCTGGTCGTGGCCAGTGTGCTGATGGCCATGGGTATGATGATGCTCTCGCCGCTGATCATTTCCCTGCCGTTCAAGATCATGCTGTTCGTGCTGGTCGATGGCTGGGCGCTGATCATCGGCACCTTGGCCAGCAGCTTCGGCGGTGTCTCGCCATGACGCCTGAAGTTGCCGTCGATATCTTCCGCGAAGCCTTGTGGCTGACCACGCTGATGGTTGCGGTGTTGGTGATCCCGAGTCTGCTGGTCGGCCTGGTCGTGGCGATGTTCCAGGCCGCGACGCAGATCAACGAACAGACCTTGAGTTTTCTGCCGCGCCTGCTGGTGATGCTGGTAACGCTGATCGTCGCCGGCCCTTGGCTGGTGCAGACGTTCATGGAGTACATCCTGCAGCTGTACGGCAGTATTCCGCAGGTTATCGGCTAAGCCATGTCGTCGCTGCTGCAGCTGACCGATACCCAGATCAGTACCTGGGTGGCGACGTTCATGTTGCCGCTGTTTCGCGTCGGCGCCTTGCTGATGGTGATGCCAGTGTTCGGCACTTCCCTGGTACCCAAGCGCATTCGCCTGTACTTCGCCCTGGCCATCACCGTGGTCATCGCCCCGGGCCTGCCGCCGATGCCGCCGGTGAATGCGCTGGACCTGAGCGGTCTGCTGCTGATTGCCGAGCAGATCCTCGTCGGCGCGATCCTGGGGTTCTCCCTGCAACTGTTTTTCCAGGCCTTCGTGGTGGCGGGGCAGATCGTCGCGATCCAGATGGGCATGGGCTTCGCATCGATGGTCGACCCCACCAACGGCGTGTCGGTGGCGGTGATCGGGCAGTTCTTCACTATGCTGGTGACGCTGATGTTCCTCTCCATGAACGGCCATCTGGTGGTGTTCGAGGTGCTGACCGAGAGCTTCACCACCTTGCCGGTCGGCAGCGGCCTGATGGTCAACCATTACTGGGAACTGGCCGGCAAACTCGGCTGGGTGCTCGGCGCGGCGCTGCTGCTGGTGCTGCCGGCGATCACCGCGTTGCTGGTGGTCAACATTGCGTTTGGCGTGATGACCCGCGCCGCGCCGCAACTGAACATCTTCTCCATCGGCTTCCCGCTGACCCTGGTGCTCGGGATGTTCATCCTCTGGGTCGGGCTGGCGGACATTCTCAACCAGTATCAACCGCTGGCCTCCGAGGCCTTGCAGTTTTTACGCGAACTAGCACAGGCGCGCTGAGGCATGGCTGAGAGCGAAAGCGGTCAGGACAAGACAGAAGACCCCACGGAGAAAAAGAAGAAGGACGCCCGTGAGAAGGGTGAGATTGCCCGTTCCAAGGAGCTCAATACCCTGGCGATCATGCTCGCTGGAGCGGGTGCGCTGCTGGTCTTCGGTGGGGCCCTGGCGCAGGACATGATGGACCTTATGCGCCTGAATTTTTCCCTGTCGCGTGACGTGGTGCTGGACCAGCGTTCGATGGGCACCTACCTCCTGCATTCGGGGCAGATTGCCTTGCTGGCGATCCAGCCGGTGATGATCACCCTGCTGCTGGCCGCCTTGATCGGCCCGATATCCCTCGGTGGCTGGCTGTTTTCCGCCGGCACCATGGCACCCAAATTCAGCCGCATGAACCCCGGCGCGGGTCTCAAGCGCATGTTCTCGGCCAAGGCCGTGACCGAACTGCTCAAGGCCCTGGCCAAGTTCTTCATCGTCCTGTTCGTGGCCTTGGCGGTGTTGTCGGCGGACATCGACGACCTGCTGCGCATCGCCCACGAACCGCTGGACCGGGCCATCACCCACAGCCTGCAAGTGGTCGGGTGGAGCACCTTGTGGATGGCCTGCGGGCTGATCATCATCGCCGCCGTCGACGTGCCGATCCAGATCTGGGAAAGCATCAAGAAGCTCAAGATGACCAAGCAGGAAATCCGCGATGAGCACAAGGACCAGGAGGGGCGGCCGGAGGTCAAGCAACGGATTCGCCAACTGCAACGCGAGATGTCCCAGCGCCGGATGATGGCGGCGGTGCCGGATGCCGACGTGGTCATCACCAACCCGACCCACTATGCCGTGGCCCTCAAGTACGACCCGGACAAGAGCGGGGCGCCGATGTTGATTGCCAAGGGCAGCGACTTCCTGGCGTTGAAGATTCGCGAAATTGCGACGGCCAATGAAATTCTGCTGTTGGAATCGCCGGCGTTGGCGCGGTCGATTTACTACTCCACCGAACTTGAGCAAGAAATCCCCGGCGGCCTGTACCTCGCCGTCGCCCAGGTACTGGCCTACGTCTACCAGATTCGCCAATACCGCGCGGGCAAGGGCAAGCGGCCGGATCCGCTCAAGGATGACTTGCCGATCCCGCCGGATTTGCGCCGCGATTCCTGAAATCCAAAGCAAACGATCGCGGCCTCCGGCAGCGGTATCTCGACTATCGCTCTATCAGAGCGATAGTTCTCGACTGATCATCGAGGGAGGGACTTGGCAGCTCCTTAAGTGTTTTGCCTGAGATGTAGATCGAGCTCCAACCTCCATGTTCACTCGTATAGTTCGGACGGTATCTTGGGCCCGTCTCTGGCGAGAGCTCGGGTGGCTCCTGTATTCTTTTTTACTCTGGCTTAAAGTGTCTCAATGCGTAATCTCGGATGTACTGTACTCTTTTAATTATTGTCTTCCCTGCAGCTTCTTCCAGGCGTTTTTTTACATTTGGGGGGAAGTGCTCGTTAGCTAGGTGGTGGAAGAAAGCTGCGGCGTCTTCGAAAAAATCGGTACGCAATACTTCTTGACCTGACTTGCTCATGGCTATAATGGGTTTTTTCGGGGCGGGAATTCCTGATTTGTTGTATCGGATTCCTTCTTTGTAATGATGGAAATATCGATCGGTGGCCAGCTCGAGTGTGGCGGGTATTCTGAATTTACTGATATCTCCTGTGTCTTTTCTCGCGGCCGTTAGAGTATTGGTTTCGTCAAATAAGGTTTTAAGTTCTGTGGCTTTTTCAGTTAATAGTTCTTTTACTGCGTTGGGTGATGACGTTCGTGTTTTGATAATTTTTTTCCTTACTGATCTGGAGGCTGATTTATTTATATAAGTATGAGTTTTTGACATAAATGCTTGTGCAATAGGGCTGTGACCGATTGGGTCCATTAGATTGATAGGGTCGCTCCAGCAATACGTATACGAGTTCAATCCGCCCTCGCCAAATGGACTCAAACTATCCGGACTATTAAACCGCATCAATAGCGGATTAAACGCCCGATACCCATTCCCCAGTAAATAACAGCTGGTTACCGCATCCGGTCGTTCGCCATTGAAAGCGAGCAGGCTGAGTAACCCGCTTTCACCAGTGCGGTGGCCGTAGGGCGTATAGGCAATGGGCGGTGTTGGATGATTGACCTCGACCGTCTGCAGAACCGAACGCTGCTGATCGGTGGCCAGGAGTGTGGTGGCAGGTGCATCTCCCTCACTTCGCCGTTGCGCCAACAACTGATCGCCATGCTGGACGATCGAGTAACACATCGCACCCTGTATCTCGGTGGTCAGCCTGCTTTTGCAGTAGAAGGTTTGGTGCCCGGGGGTATCTGCCAGTGCATGACTGATCAGTCGATCGAGGGGGTCATAGTGGTAATGGCGGAGCACGGTTTCGCGCGGTGATGGTGTCATGGGTTGTTACCCCAATGGTCCGAAGTGCGGGAGTTCAGTATTGGCGCCTTGGCAAGCGTTGGGTACTAGCAGAACTGATAGGGGGGGTGGGTTCTATTTTCTGTTTCAGACGATCGCGATAAACTGATGGATGGCTTTGTTTCAAGCCTAAACAAAATATTTCTTGCGAATGCGGGCCTGTTCAGTTTTGAGTGCGTCTATTCAGGTGTGCTGACTGACTCAAGTCTTTTTCTATAGGTGGCAACTAACTCTCTATCTTTCATTGGTCTTGCCGCGTATTCGAAAATATGGAGTATATCGTTTCTGAGAAAGGGGGCGTGTTGAAGAGATTGCCTGGCTGCATACATTGACTCGAATAGGGGGGTATATCGTGCCCGGTCAATTGCGATGGCACTTTCACTCGCGGAAAGCAGGGGGTTTCCCACTGCATACGCAAGGGTTCTGTCTCGCAAGAACGTTGATATCAGCGCAGCCTCCTGTAGTTTTTCGATTTGTTCTCCTATTGCGCCTATTCGTGAATAAGCATTTTCCGCTAGTCGGGTGGGAACTATTGCCTTGGGTCGATAGTGATCAGATAGATAAATGGGGTGCATTCCCAATTGTCGCTGCAACCACTTGACTGCGGAATGTCCCGTCGAGTCGATCAAGTTGATGGGGTCTCCCATGCAATATGTATAGGCATTCAACCCGCCTTTACTAAACGGACTCAAGCTGTCCGGACTGTCAAATCGCATCAGCGCAGGGTTGAACGCCCGATAGCCATTCCCCAGCAAATAACATCGCGTCACCGGATCCGGCCGTTCGCCGTTAAAACCGAGAAGGCTGACTAACCCGCTTTCAGCAGAGCAGTGACCATAGGGCGAATAAGCGATGGGCTGCGGTGGCTGATTGGCCTTGACCGTCTTCAGCACCGAACGCTGCTGATCGGTGGCCATCAGCGTGGTGTCAGGTGCATCAACCCCACTTTGTTGTTGCGCCAACAACTGGTCGCCCTGCTGCATGATCGAATAGCGCATCGCACCCTGTATCTCGGTGGTCAGCCTGCTTTTGCAGTAGAAGGTTTGGTGAGCGGGGGTATCTGCCAGTGCATGACTGATCAGTCGATCGAGGGGGTCATAGTGGTAATGGCGGAGCACGGTTTCGCGCGGTGCTGATGTCATGGGCGGTTATCCCGGGTCCGAAGTGCGGTGGGTTCAGTATTGGCGCCTCTGCAACAGTTGGGAACTAGCAGAACTGATAGGTGAGTTGGGCTTTCGCGTTCGATCATTGAAAAAGGGGACGGATTTATTTAAGAGCATTGAAAGGAGCGGATTCTGACCTTCGCTAATCTTTGTTGATATTTTTCGTGGGCCTGCCTCGACCTCGATCTATTATTCGAAGTCCTGTGATTTGCTCTATTTCGTCCACAAAGCGCGATGCTCCTGTCAGTTGTCCTCGTTGCAGTGCACTTCTAATTAGGTCCAGTTCTCCACTCGGAGCAACCTGCGCTACAAATTCTTTATAACGATCTCGTCGAGCGACTTCTGTTGTGCCAAGTGCTTCAAAGCATGGATCAACGTCCAGCCAATTATTTTCTGCTGGCTCTACTACGCGAAGACGATAGCTCGACCACGGATAGTTTTCCGCTCTCGACACAATAAGAGCTCTCACGGGGTTTAACTCAATGTATCGGCTACACGCTAGAAGGTAAGTGTCCGATTGAACGACGCTGGACTTGTAACGACTCTCCCATAGAGTGCCTGAGCGTCCTTCCAGCTTATTTCGATAACGAGTCATGCGAGCGGCGAGGGCTTTCATCAGTTGCCCTAAGCTTGCGGGCGTGTCGCCAGGTGAGAGCAAAAGATGGACATGATTGGTCATCAAACAATAGGCATAAACCCTCAAACCGAGGGCCTCTTTTAGCTCGCGCAGGTCTGCGAGATAGTACTCAAAATCACGGGCGTCAGCGAATACGACTTGCCGATTGTGGCCCCGCTGTACGACATGGTGGGGGTGGTTGGGCAATACTACGCGTCCGACTCTCGGCATATGTCCTCCTACGTCCTTTCGATGACGTCGAAAGCCTAGTCGTAGCGGAAAAAATAATCCGTGTTTGTTGTAAGCAAATCTATCCTTCTTTGTTGTGTATGGCGCTTAAATAAATCTGGCGCTTAAATAAATCCGTCCCCTTTTCTCTTTTTCTCTCCCTTAAATAGATCCGTCCCCTTTTCTTGTCCCCTTTTCTCCTTGTCCCCTTTTCTCTCCGGCCCTCAGGCGCACAAGCCGGCGGATTCTGGCGCAGGCGTAGGCTGTGACGCAAGATTGTGTAGGCTCTGTAAGTGTCTGGAGATGTCGATTAAACATGGATGTTTAAAAATCAAAAGATAGCAGCCTTAATGAAATAAATCTGAGAATCATCTGGCCGGCCTCCCCACCTCACGGATCTAGCAGGAAGTCTTTGGCGGCCTGCACCTCGCCGTCACCTAGGTATTGGCCTACGTCTATCAAATTCGCCAATACCGCGCGGGCAAGGGCAAGCGCCCGGATCCGCTCAAGAATGATCTGCCGATCCCGCCGGATTTGCGGCGGGATTAGGGCTCCATGTTTTAATTAATAATCCTTGCGAATGATGTTTGCGTTAAATGCAAGGTTGCTGGTGCTTCGGGACGAACTTGCAACTGGTAAGGCAGTCAAGTGTCCCTCCATAATTGCTGTGGGTAAATAAATTGTTCCTGTACTTCTCCACCTAGGTGAACTTGCAATGTGCTCCCGTCGCATTGAAATGACCTTGTTAAGCTGCGCAAGCCTGTCATCTCTCTCGTTGAGGGCTCGGCGGTCTCAAGGAGTAAGTGCAATACCTGATGTAAGGTGTTGCCATGTCTACCCAATACAAACACTTGAGTACCGAGGAACGCGTCACCATTATGGTGATGCTATTTCAACGACAGACACTGCGAG